>JAEYUT010000277.1 GCA_023432305.1 Actinomycetes bacterium | reverse complement strand
GGAAATGCGAAAGCGCCGCACACCGGGAAGGTGTGCGGCGCCTTGCGCGTCAGCTGGGGCTCAGCGGCCAGCCGGCCACTCGCGAGCGGCGGGTCCCACATAGAGCTGCTGGGGACGACCGATCTTGGTGCCCGGGTCGTTGATGGCCTCGCGCCAGTGCGCGATCCATCCCGGAAGGCGGCCGATCGCGAACAGCACGGTGAACATGCGCGTCGGGAAGCCCATCGCCTTGTAGATCACACCCGTGTAGAAGTCCACGTTCGGGTAGAGGCGCCGCGACTGGAAGTACTCGTCCGACAGCGCGATCTCCTCGAGCTCCTTCGCGATGTCGAGCAGCGGGTCCTGCACACCCAGGTCGGCGAGCACCGCATCCGCGGACTCCTTCACCAGGCGCGCGCGCGGGTCGTAGTTCTTGTACACACGGTGACCGAAGCCCATGAGACGGATGCCGTCTTCCTTGTTCTTCACCCGCTCGACGAACTTGCCGACCGACTCCCCCGATTCGCGGATCTGCGCGAGCATCGTGAGCACGGCCTCGTTGGCACCACCATGAAGCGGACCGTAGAGCGCGTTGATGCCAGCCGAGATCGACGCGAACATGTTCGCCTCCGTCGATCCCACCAGCCGCACCGTGGACGTCGAGGCGTTCTGCTCGTGGTCCTCGTGGAGAATCAGCAGGCGGTCGAGCGCCTTCACGAGGACGGGGTTCACCTCGTACTGCTCGGCCATGTTGCCGAAGTTGAGCTTGAGGAAGTTCTCGACGAAGTCGAGGGAGTTGTCGGGGTAGAGGAACGCCTGACCGAGAGCCTTCTTGTGCGCGTACGCGGCGATCACCGGGAGCTTCGCGAGAAGTCGGATCGTGTTGAGCTCGACCTTCTCGGGGTCACGCGGATCGAGGTCGTCCTCGTAGTAGGTGGAGAGCGCCGAGACAGCCGACGACAGCACCGACATCGGGTGCGCCGTGTGGGGCAGCGCGGAGAAGAAGCGCTTGAGGTCCTCGTGCAGGAGCGTGTGGTGGCGCACCTTCTCCGAGAACTCCTCGAGCTCGGCAGGCGTCGGCAGCTCGCCGTAGATCAGGAGCCATGCCACCTCGAGGAAGGTCGAGTTGGCCGCGACATCCTCGATGGCGTACCCGCGGTAGCGCAGGATGCCTTCGTCTCCGTCGATGTACGTGATGGCGCTGCGCGTGGCGGCGGTGTTCACGAATCCGGGGTCGAACGTGTTGTACCCGGTCTGCTTCGTGAAGGTCGAGAGATCGACCACATCACGGCCATCGGTGGCCTTGTGGACGGGGAATTCTGCGATGCGGTCGCCCAGATTCAGGCTGACCTTGTCTCCAGCGGTCGTGTCGCTCACGCTTCCACCCTACCTGCGGGTGAGGCGGGCTGTTGCCGCGACCACCTTCTCGTCGGTCGCGGTGAGCGCGACCCGCACATGACGGGCACCCGCTTCGCCGTAGAACGACCCGGGAGCGACGAGGATCCCCTGCTCGGCAAGCGCCGCGACGGAGTCCCAGCAGTCCTCGTCGCGGGTTGCCCAGAGGTAGAGGCCGGCCTGCGATCCGTCGATGCGGAAGCCAGCGGATTCGAGCGCGGGAACGAGCAGGTCGCGCCGCGCCCGATAGAGCTCCTTCTGAGCGGCCACGTGCTCGTGGTCTCCGAGTGCGGCGACCATCGCGGCCTGCACGGGCGCCGGCGGCATGAGGCCGAGGTGCTTGCGCACGGTGAGCAGCTCGCCGACCAGGTCCGAGCACCCGGCGAGGAAGCCCGCGCGATACCCGGCGAGGTTCGACTGCTTCGACAGCGAGTAGACCGACAGCGTGAGACGGCGCGACCCCTGCATGACCTCCGGGTGCAGGATCGTGGGCGTCGGCTCGTCGCTCGACCAGTCGAGCTCTGCATAGCATTCGTCGTTCGCGATCACGGCGCCGAGCTCGCGTGCGCGTTCGACTGCGCGACGCAGGAACGGGATGCCGTGCACACGGCCGTCGGGATTGCCGGGGCTGTTGAGCCAGACGAGCTTCGTCTCGGCGGGCCACTCGTCGGGTTCGTCGGAGGTGAGCACTGTCGCGCCCACGACGGCGGCGCCGACGGCGTAGCTCGGGTAGGCGGCCGACGGCTGCACGACCACATCCCCCGGGCCGAGGCCGAGGAGCGTCGGCAGCAGCGCGACGAGCTCCTTCGAGCCGATGGTGGGGATGACGTTCGCGACCGTGAGGTCCGTGACGCCACGGCGGCGCGCATACCACTCGACGATCGCCTCACGCAGCGGCACGCTGCCCGCGGTGAGCGGATACGCGTGCGCGTCGGTCGCCGCTGCGAGAGCCTCACGGATCGGACCCGGGGTGGGATCGACGGGTGAGCCGACCGAGAGGTCGATGATCCCGTCAGGATGTGCGCGCGCCGTCTCCGCGTAGGGGACGAGGGTGTCCCACGGGAAGTCGGGAAGCTCCAGCGCCACGCGTCAGTCGCCCTGCGGCGGCAGAGCGGCCACCAGCGGGTGGTCTCCCGGGATCACGCCGACCTTCGCGGCGCCTCCGGGGGATCCGATCTCCTCGAAGAACTCGACGTTCGCCTTGTAGTAGTCGGCCCACTCGTCCGGCAGGTCGTCCTCGTAGTAGATCGCATCGACGGGGCAGACCGGCTCGCACGCACCGCAGTCGACGCACTCGTCGGGGTGGATGTAGAGCATGCGGTCGCCCTCGTAGATGCAGTCGACGGGGCACTCATCGATGCAGGCGCGGTCTTTGACATCCACGCAGGGAAGGGCAATGACGTAGGTCACCTGTCCATCATAGGGCGGGTCGATCGGCGCGGCTGGACGCCGGCTGGACGCCCGCCGGGCAGTGGCCTGTCAGCGGGTCGTGACGACGAAGGCGACACCGACGCCGCCGTCGACATCCGTCCAGCTGACGGCGACATGGTGGGCATTGTTCTCGTACACGGTGGTGCCCGCCGCGAGAGGCG
>JAEYUT010000268.1 GCA_023432305.1 Actinomycetes bacterium | reverse complement strand
CTGCTCGCCGGAGCTGCGCACGAAGAGGTCGACGTCGGGGAGGTCGGGCACGTAGAGGTGCTTCTGGATGGTCTTCTCGGAGATGCGGTTCGGCGACAGGCGTCCTGCGGCGACCTCGGCGGCGATGCCGCGCACGGCGTCGGCGATCTCGGTGCGGCCGCCGTAGTTGACGCACATCGTGAGGGTGAGCGTCGAGTTGTGCGCGGTGAGGCGCTCGGCGAACTGCAGCTCGTCGATGACAGAGCGCCAGAGCTTGGGCCGGCGTCCCGCCCAGCGCACACGCACGCCCCATTCGTTGAGCTGGTCGCGGCGACGGTGCAGAACGTCCCGGTTGAAGCCCATGAGGAAGCGCACCTCGTCGGGGCTGCGCTTCCAGTTCTCGGTGGAGAACGCGTAGACGGAGAGGTGCTTCACCCCGATCTGGATCGCGCCGGCGACGACATCCAGCAGGGCGGCTTCGCCGGCCTTGTGTCCTTCCACGCGGGTGAGGCCTCGACGGTTGGCCCAGCGCCCGTTGCCGTCCATGACGATCGCGACGTGCGCGGGCACCTCGGACGCGGGGATCGCGGGCGGGTGCTGGCCGGTCCAGTCGATCGGCACGAAGTCGACGGCATCCTTGTGCGTCTTCGGCACGGGGGTCATCGGGTGGTCGCTTCCGTCACTCTTCGACGATACGGCAGGTGCTGGCGGATGCGGCGAGCGCTTCGGCGTTGACAGCGGCATGCGCCGGGTCAATACTTAGCGACATGGCTAAGCATGCTGCCGGGGCCGACCGGGTGTTCACGGCTCTCGCCGACCCGACCAGGCGCGGGATGATCGAGCGGCTCTCACGCGGGCCCGCATCCGTGAGCGAACTGGCCGAGCCCTACGGCATCGCACTGCCCACCGCCGTGCGGCACCTGGGCGTGCTCGCCGACGCCGGCCTCGTCACGACGCGCAAACGCGGACGCGTGCGGATGTGCAGCCTCGAGCGAGGCGCACTGGCCGAGGTCGCCGACTGGATCGACCGCCAGCGCCGCACCTGGACCACGCGCCTCGACGCCCTCGAACGCACCCTCGACGAAGGAGACCACCATGACCGGTGACCGCACCATCGCTCTCGAGCGCACCTTCCGCGCACCCCGCGAGACGGTGTTCCGCTGCTGGACCGAGCCGGAGCTCCTGAAGACCTGGTATTCGCCCGTCGACGAATGGATCGTCGGTCACGCGGAGGTGACGCCCGGTGTCGGCGGCGGCTACCTCGTCCGCTTCGGTCCCGCCCCCGACGGCGACGCGTACGCCGAAGAGGGCACCTACCGTGTGTTCGATGCCCCCGCGCGGCTCGTGATCGAGGGCACCGTCGCCGGCGAGGACATGCAGGAGGCGTCCCTCATCGAGGTCAGGTTCCTCGAAGAGGACAGCGGCACGCGCGTCGTCGTCACCGAGACGGGACTGAGCGCCGAGGCCGCGTCCGAGCACGAGCAGGGCTGGCAGGGATGCCTCGACCACCTCGAGGCATCCCTCGCAGCCTGAGGCGCGACTCAGCTCGTGCGGTCGACGTGCTCGAGCGAGCGGAGCCCTCGCTCCAGATGGAACTGGGTGTACGCCGCGGTCACACCGCTCGCCTGCGCCCGGGTGCGCTCATCGGCGGCCTCCGCCGTCTCCCAGTCGCCGGCCAGCAGCGCGGCGAGCAGACCGAGCGTCGCAGGATCCAGGCGCGGACTTCCCGGGGGCGCCGCCTCATCCGAGACGACGCCACCGAGTTGCGGCACGAACGCCGTGTGAGGACCCGGCGCGCCCGTGACCGCGCAGTCGACGAAGCTCGGAGCCCATCCGGCGATCGAGAGCGCCCGCAGAAGGTACGAGTCGAGCGTGAGACCCGGGGAGTGCTCACCGCGCGCGAGTGACCTGAGCGCACCGATGAGCAGCAGGAAATGCTGCAGACCCGCCTCGTGCTCGGTGAGCCGATCCGCCGTCTCGACCATCGCGGTCGCCGCCGTGTAGCGGGCGTAGTCGGAGGCGATGTCGCCGCCGTACGCGCCGAGCGTCTCGGCCTGCTGCACGATGTCGAGGCTGCGCCCCTCGTAGCACTGCACGTCGACGACCATGAACGGCTCCAGACGCGCCCCGAAACGCGACCCGGTGCGCCGCACGCCCTTCGCGACGGCACGGATCTTGCCGTGACGGCGGCTCAGCATCGTCACGATGCGGTCGGCTTCACCCAGCTTGTGGGTGCGCAGCACGACGGCTTCATCACGGTAGGTCGGCACGCTCGATTATCTCCCTCCGCCCTGACAGCGGCTGGGATGCCAAGTTGGGCGCGGCAATCCGCACCATCCGCGCGCGCGTCACGTTCGCTGAGCACCTTCAGGCGGAGGCCTCCGTGACCCCGCGAGGCAGGCGTGCTACGAATGGGTGATGAGCGATGACACGTTCGCCCTCCCCCTGTGGATGGACCTTCTCGCTGTGGGGCTGGGCGGTGTGCAGGGCGCGGCGTTCGCCGCGCAGTTCCGCGACCGGCGCCTCGATCTGCTCGGCGTCGCGATCATCGGCATCGCAACAGGCCTCGGCGGGGGTCTCATCCGCGATGTGCTGCTCAACCAGCAGCCGAGTGCGCTGAGCACCAACGTCTACCTGCCGGTCGCGGTCGGCGCGGCGCTCCTCGGAATGCTGCTTCAGCGCCTCGTGCACAAGCTCAGCGTCACCATCAACCTGCTCGATGCCGCATCGATCGGCATGTTCGGGGCGGTGGGCACCACGAAGGCTCTCGGCGTGGGACTGCCGGTGGTCCCCGCGATCTTCGTGGGGGCGATCGCCGCCGTGGGAGGGTCGGCGATGCGCGACGTGCTGCTGAATCTGCCGATCGCGATCATGCAGGTGGGGTCGCTCTATGCGGTTGCGGCGATCGTCGGCGCATCCACACTCGTCGGACTCACCTCGCTCGGCGTGGATGGTCTCATCGCCGGCATCGTGTGCGTCGTGGTCACGTTCGGCGTGCGGGTGCTCGCAGTGGCGTTCAACTGGAGACTTCCCGAGCAGCGCCATCTGCCGACAGGCGCGATCCGGATCGCCCGCCCGAAGAAGCCCGCACCGGAGGCCGACACCCGTCAGCGGCGCAGGTTCGTGCTGCGCCCGCGGAAGAAGCCGGAGACCACCTGATCCACTGAGGGGTTTCCGCGGGAGGGCGCACTCGCAGACCTTCGTGAGGCTCTCGCGGCGAATGCGCGCTCCCGCGGACGCAGGTGCGCCGCCGATCAGACGGCGGCGAGTTCTCGGTCGCCCGCGCGCAGACGCACGGCGCGGTTCACCGCCGAGACGACGGCCTTAAGGGACGCGGTCGAGATGTCGGCATCGATGCCGACGCCCCACAGACGCACATCCCCCACCTGGAGGTCGACGTAGGCGGCCGCCTGCGCATCACCCGAGGCGCTCAGCGCGTGCTCCACGTAGTCGTAGAGCTTCACCTCGTGCCCTTCGGCGGCCATGATGCCGAGGAACGCCGCGATGGGACCGTTGCCCTCGCCGTGCGCCTCGACGACCTCAGCGCCTACGCGCCAGCGGATGTCGAGGCTGACGACGCCGTCGAGCTCGCTCGCGGTGCGCGTCGAGAGGAGCTCGTAGCGGCCCCACTTCTCCTCGACATCCTCAGCGGGCAGGTATTCGTCCTGGAACGCGGCCCAGATCTGCCCGCTCGTGACCTCGCCGCCCTCGGAGTCGGTCTTCGCCTGCACGACCTGGCTGAATTCGATCTGGAGCTTCCGCGGCAGATCGAGCGCGTGATCGGTCTTCAGCAGGTACGCGACGCCGCCCTTGCCGGACTGCGAGTTGACGCGCACAACGGCCTCGTAGCCGCGTCCGAGGTCCTTCGGGTCGACGGGCAGGTACGGAACCGCCCACACCATCTCGGAGACGGGCACGCCCGTGCGCTTCGACTCGGCCTCCATGGCCTCGAAGCCCTTCTTGATGGCGTCCTGGTGGGATCCGGAGAACGCGGTGTAGACCAGGTCGCCCGCCCAGGGGCTGCGCTCGTGCACCTTCAGCTGGTTGCAGTACTCCGCGGTGACGCGGATCGAGTCCAGGTCGGAGAAATCGAGTTGCGGGTCGATGCCCTGCGTGAACATGTTGATGCCGAGCGCGACGAGGTCGACGTTGCCGGTGCGCTCGCCGTTGCCGAAGAGGCAGCCTTCGATGCGGTCGGCACCCGCCTGGTATCCGAGCTCGGCGGCGGCGATGCCCGTGCCGCGGTCGTTGTGCGGGTGCAGGCTCAGGATGACGCTGTCGCGTCGGGCGAGGTTGCGGCTCATCCACTCGATCGAGTCGGCGTAGACGTTGGGGGTCGCCATCTCGACCGTCGCGGGGAGGTTGATGATGATCTTCTTCTCGGGCGTCGGCTCCATGAAGTCGATCACGGCGTTGCAGACCTCGAGCGCGACGTCGAGCTCGGTGCCGGTGTAGCTCTCGGGCGAGTACTCGTAGTAGATCTCGGTGCCGGGCACGGTCGACTCGTACTGCTTGCACCAGGCTGCGCCCTGCAGGGCGATCTGCTTGACACCTTCGACGTCCGTGCGGAACACGACGTCGCGCTGCAGCGTGCTCGTGGAGTTGTAGAAATGCACGATCGCCTGCTTCGCACCCCTGATGGATTCGAAGGTGCGGGCGATGAGCTCTTCGCGGGCCTGGACGAGCACCTGGATGGTGACGTCATCCGGGATGAGGTTCTCGTCGATCAGCTGACGCACGAAGTCGAAGTCGGTCTGGCTCGCCGACGGGAAGCCGACCTCGATCTGCTTGAAGCCCATCTTCACGAGCAGCTCGAACATGATGCGCTTGCGCTCGGGGCTCATCGGGTCGATGAGCGCCTGGTTGCCGTCACGCAGGTCGACGGCGCACCACATGGGCGCCTCGGTGATGACCCTGTCGGGCCAGGTGCGATCGGGCAGATCGATGCGGAACTGCTCGTGGTACGGGCGGTAGCGGTGGACCGGCATGGAGGATGCGGTCTGGGTGTTCTTCATGGTGCGGTTCTTCTTCCTCGTCGATGACGGCCGACAGCGAACTCCGCGACGGGGAAGGCCTGAGAACTAGGACCCGTCGCGGCGGCTAAGAAGGAGAAGGCCGTAACGCACGAAGCCAGGCTATCACCGTTTGCCTCCGCGACGACGCACGGATGCGAGCAAACGTTGGGTTGTCGAGCGCAGCATGGTGCGCGAATACTGACAGACATGAGAAGTGCGCTCCTCGTCGTCGCTGCTGCCGTTGTGCTCACGGTCGCCGGGTGCGCGAGCAGCGCCGTGCCCGGATCCGGCTCCCCGGGCCCCGTGCAGCTTGTGGGGTTCGCGGCGGATGGCACCGTCGTCGGGCAGGGCGGGGTGATCCAGGCCGACGGCTCCCCCGCCGAGCTGTGCCTCGGCGGGATCATGGATTCGCACCCGCCCCAGTGCGCGGGAGGCATCCCCCTCGCCGATTGGGACTGGAGTGCTCTCGACGGGCACGAGACGGCATCCGAAGTGACCTGGGGCGACTACGCGGTGTGGGGCGAGTGGGACGGCGAGACGCTCACTGTGACCGATGCGGTGCTGCTCGCACTCTACGATCCGATGCCGCGCGTCGAGCCGCTGCGCTATCCGGCGAACCGCGGCGACACCCCCGAGGATCATCTGCTCGGCATCCAGGACGGCCTGCACGACGAGGCGCCGTTCCCGGTGCTCGGCGCGTGGCCGGAGAACGGCTACCTCTTCGCGAGCGTCATCTACGACGACGGCCGACTGCAGAGCTGGTTCGACGAGACCTACGGCGCAGATCGCGTCGTGGCCGTCAGCGCTCTGCAGCCGGTCGACCTCACGGAGTGAGCGGGCTCAGTCCACGGCGAGCGCGGTGATGGGCGACACTCGGATGGCACGGCGGGCCGGCGCAATCGAGGCCGCGATCGTGAGAAGCGCTGCGCCCGCGACGACGATCCCGATGAGCAGCCACGGCACACCGGGAGGCACGAGGCCGGGCGAGCCCTTGATGGCGCCGAGGAGCGACTGCGCACCGACCCATCCGTAGAAGACGCCGAGCAGCAGGCCCACCACCACAGCGGCCGAGGTGAGCTGCACCGCCTCGCTGAACACCATCCGGCGCAGCTGTGCGCTCGAGAAGCCGAGCGCCCGCAGCAGACCGAGCTCGCGCGTGCGCTGCAGCACGCTGAGCGACAGGGAGTTCACGAGCCCGACGGCAGCGATGAGTGCACTCACGCCGATGAGCGTGGAGAACACCGCTGTCACCACGTTCAGGATCTCATCGATGCCCTCGTACACCTCAGGCTGCTCGGCCTGCGCGAGGGCGATGAGCTGGCGGAAGCTCGCCGTGGCGACGCCGAAGGTGGTGATGAGCGTCACGCCGATGACGACGCCGATGGTGGTGCGCGTGGAGCGCTCCGGATACCGCAGCGAATTCTCGGAGGCGAGTCGCGCGGCGGGTGAGCGCCCGAGCAGACGGCCGATGATCCGCAGCGCGCGGGGCATCACGAGGTGCGCGCCCGCGACGACGCCGGAGAACGAGAGGATGCCGCCGACCAGACCGATGAGCACCGCGAGTGGGTTCATGAGACCGACGAGCACCGCGAGCACGAGAAGTGCGAAGCCGATGATCGATAGCGTCGCGGCGACGGCGTTGCGGCCCTTTCGCCCCGAGGACTCGTCGAGGGTCATCGGCTGCGCGCTGCCGAGAGCCTGCAGCGGCGTCACGGTGAGCACCTTGCGCGCGCCCACCCACGATGCGAGCCACGTGGTGAGCACGACGCCCACGACCGGGAAGGCGAGCACCGGGTCGAACCAGTGGTGCGGCATGTCGGGCATCTGCCCGGTGAGCACGGCGACGCGCTCGAGCCCCAGAGCGAGCGCCGTGCCGACGACCGCGCCGGCGGTCGCGCCGATCAGCCCGACCACGAGCCCCTCCCGGGCGACCGCACGGCGCTGAGCGCGCGCGCTCGAGCCGATGAGCCGCATGAGCGCGATCGTGCGCGTCCGTCCGGCGACGATCGTCGCGAACGTGTTCGAGGTGACGACCGCGCCGACGTACACCGAGATCGTGAGGAACACGAAGGCGAGGATCACGAGCATGAGCCGCACGGTGCCGCTCGTGCCCGTGACATCATCGGCGCGGATCGCGTCGGCGAGCACGTTCGTGACCTGCAGGAGCGAGACGCCGAACGCGGCCGAGAGCCCTGCGACGAGGATCGAGGAGGCGTGCTCCCGCAGCCCCGTGGTGGTGGAGTCGGCGGACATCACGCCTCCTGGTCGAGGTCGAGCATGAACTGGGAGATCTGCGAGGCATCCATCCCCGTGCGGTCGGCGACGATGCGTCCGTCGGCGAGGAACACCACACGGTCGGCGTAGCTCGCAGCCACCGGATCGTGGGTGACCATGACGATCGACTGTCCGTAGCTGCGCGTGGCTGAGGTGAGCACGCCGAGCACCTCGCGGCTCGTGCGGGAGTCGAGGTTGCCGGTCGGCTCGTCCGCGAAGACGAGCTCCGGACGGGTCACGAGGGCGCGCGCGATCGCCACCCGCTGCTGCTGACCTCCGGAGAGCTCGTGCGGGCGATGCGCGAGGCGCGCGTCCAGCCCGAGCACCGTCTCGAGTTCGTCGATCCACGCGCGCTCGCTCGCTGAAGGCGAGCGGCCGTCGAGCTCGAACGGCAGCAGGAGGTTGCTTTCCACGTCGAGCGTCGGCACGAGGTTGAAGGCCTGGAACACGAACCCGATGCGGCGGCGGCGCAGAAGGGTGAGCTCCTCGTCGCGCATCCCGCCGATCTCGGTGTCGCCGAGCCAGACCCGCCCGCTCGTCGGGCTGTCGAGTCCCGCCATGATGTGCATGAGCGTCGACTTGCCGGAGCCCGAGGGGCCCATGATCGCGGTGAACTCGCCGCGGCGGATGCCGAGGCTGACACCCGTCAGAGCGTCGACGCGGGCGCCGTGCGCCCCAAAGCTCTTGGTGAGGTTCTCGACGCGGGCGACGAGCGACGACGAGTTCGCCTCCGCAGGGTCGATGGTGGTGATGCTCGTGGTGAGGTCCATGCTCTCGACGCTACGGAGGCACCTCACCTGAGCGCGTCGGGCGTGGGGCGCATCCTCGTCCGTCTCGAGGATGACCTCGGATCAGTCGAGAAGACGGTGCTCGAAGGCATAAACCACGAGCTGCACGCGATCGCGCAGGCCGAGTTTGGCAAGGATCCGGGAGATGTGGGTCTTCACGGTCGCCTCGCTCACGAACTCGCTCGATGCGATCTCGCTGTTGCTGAGTCCGCGGCCCGCGAGCAGGAAGATGTCTCGCTCGCGGGTCGTGAGGGTGTCGAACGCGGGCGGCGCGGTGGTGACGACACCGCGCGAATCGAAGTGCTCGAAGAGCTCCCGTGTGGCGCTCGGCGCGATGACCGCGGTGCCGGCGTGCACGGTGCGGATGGCAGCGAGCAGGAACTCGGGGTCCGAATCCTTCAGCAGGAAGCCGCTCGCACCCGCCCGGATGGCGCGCGTGGCCGCCTCGTCGAGGTCGAACGTCGTGAGCACGATGACCCGGGGCCCCTGCTCCCCTGGAGCGACCTTCGCGAGGATGCGCTCCGTCGACTCGATGCCGTCCATGACCGGCATACGGATGTCCATGAGAACCACATCCGGCTTCTCGCGCGTCACGAGCTCCACACCCTCGGCACCATCGCCCGCCTCGCCCGCGAACGCCAGATCAGACTGCGAGGAGATGAGCATCCGGATTCCGGTGCGGAAGAGCGCCTGATCGTCGACGAGCGCCACGCGGATGGGGTCGGTCATTCAGCTGATTCCTTCACAGTGAGGTCGGTGGGCGAGACGGCATGCATCGACGGGAGCCACGCGGTCACGACGAAGCACCCGTCGACGGCCGCCGCACGCAGCCAGCCGCCGGCGAGGTTGGCGCGCTCGGTCATGCCGGCGAGACCGTGGCCCGTCGACGCGCCCGCGAGCGGGATCATCCCGGTGCGCGGCCGCATCTCGGGCAGGTGGCTCTGGATGGTGAGGTCGACACCGTGAGGCGCCCAGGCCATCCGCACGCGCACCTCCCGTGCGGTGTCGCCGTGTCGCAGGGCGTTCGTGAGCGACTCCTGGACGATGCGGTAGATCGCGATCTGCTGCGCGGCGCCGAGCGCGGGCCGGGCACCCGTCTCCTCCCGCTCCACCTGGAGCCCAGCGGCGCGCATGCCCGCGAGCAGTCGGTCGAGGTCGCCGATGGTGGGCTGCGGTCCGTCCTCCTGTCGGTAGCGGAGCTGGGCGAGCAGCACGCGCACGTCCCCGAGAGCTTCGCGGGCAGTGGCGGCGATCGTCGCCAGCGACTCCTCCGCCGCAGCGGGGTCGACGCGCGACGCGTAGCGGCCTCCGTCGGCCTGGGCGACGATGACGGCGAGCGAATGAGCGACGACATCATGCATGTCGCGTGCGATGCGGGTGCGCTCCTGCTCCGCCACGACCTCCTGCTCGGCGACGATCATCGCGGCCTTGTTCGCGCGCGCCCGGTTGCGGGTGCGCACAAGCTGGCCGATCGTCCAGGCGAGCAGGAACGCGAACGCGAACGCCACGAACCAGCCGACCGCGCGTCCTGCGAGATCCGGCACATAGCTCGCGCAGTACTGGTACTGGAACGTGAGGCACATGTCGAGCTGGCCGAAGCCCTCATCGGCGAGCACATACAGGGTGATCGTGATGGGCGCCGCGAACGACGACGCGAAAGCCACCCACCGGGTGAGCGAGGAACCATACGCCGCAGCGGTGTAGACGAGCACGAAGACGACCACATTCGCCGGATTCGGCAGAACGCCGAGCAGCATCTGCAGGATCGCGACGACCCAGCCGACCGAGAGCGCGAGCCCCGGCGCAAGTCGGCGCAGCGCGAGCGCGACCGTGAACCCGGCGAGGACGAGAAGCGCCCACCGGCCCACCTGCCACGTGGACAGCAGCAGCAGCAGGAAGAATCCGACGGCGATGAGGATGTCGACGCCCAGCTGCGCGGGCGACAGTCTCCTCCACATGATGGTCACGCTACGGGCAGCGGGAGCCCGGCGCATCCGTCGGCGGATGTATCCGCCCTCCACCTAGAAGCCGAGTCGGCGCAGATACTTGGGGTCGCGCTGCCAGTTGGGTGCGACCTTCACCCGAAGATTCAGGTAGACGCGCGCGCCCACGAGCGGCTCGATGCCGGCGCGCGCGGTCGCGCCGACCTCCTTGAGACGTGCACCGCCCTTGCCGATGATGATGCCCTTCTGGCTGTCGCGCTCGACCCAGATGTTGGCGTACACATCGACGATGTCGGAGTCCTCGCGTTCGACGATGTCATCCAGCGTCACCGCGATCGAGTGCGGCAGCTCATCCGAGACGCCCTCCA
>JAEYUT010000255.1 GCA_023432305.1 Actinomycetes bacterium | reverse complement strand
CCTCCTGTCCTTCCTGGTCTTCCTGCTGACGTACCTGATGCCCGGCAGCCCTGCTGCCGCAATCCTCGGATACTCGGCTACGCCGGAGTCCATCACGGCACTCGAGGCGAAGCTGGGCCTGGACCGGCCGTTCCTGGAGCGGCTGGGCGAGTTCTACGCCCAGCTGCTCCATGGCGATCTGGGAACCTCGTACCTCAACGGCCGACCGGTCGTCGACCTGTACGCCGAGCGCCTCCCCGCCACCCTCTCGCTCCTTTTCGGCGGCCTCGTCGTCGCCGTCCTCATCGGGCTCGCCCTCGGCATCACCGGCGGGACGAAGCCCGGCTCGATCCGCGACCGCATCTCGACCGCGATCACCTCGCTCTCCCTCGCGACACCCGAGTTCTGGATCGGCATCATCCTGCTGCTGATCTTCGCCGTGCAGCTTCGCGTGCTTCCGGTCGTCTCCTGGGTTCCGCCCCACGTCGACCCCGCCGGCTGGCTTCGGGGGCTCCTCCTCCCGGCGCTCGCACTCGGCGTCGCGGGCGCGGCCCTCATCGCACGTCAGACCCGCACCGCGATGGCGGGCGCGATGGCGTCGCGCTACGTCGACTCGCTCACCGCGGCAGGCGTCCCCCGTCGCCGCATCATCTTCCGCTACGCGTTCAAGAACTCGCTCGTTCCCGTGCTCGCCTCGACCGGCCTCACGGTGAGCATCATGCTCGGCGCGAGCTTCGCCATCGAGAAGGTCTTCGGCTTCCCCGGCGTCGGCGGCCTGCTCCTGCACAGCGTGACCTCCAAGGATCTCGCGATCGTGCAGGGCGGGGTCATGCTCATCGCCGTCCTCATCATCCTGGTCAACCTGATCCTCGACGTCAGCTACGGCCTCATCAACCCCAAGGCGCGACCCTCATGAGCGAGACCTTCACGACCTCCGTCCAGACGGCGAAGAGCGACCCCGCCCGCCGCGCCACCGGCAACGTGGCGCGCATCGTCGCCCGCATGCGGCGGCAGCCGGCCACCGTCCTCGCGGCGATCTACATCGTGCTGCTCTTCGCGACCGCGATCCTCGCGCCCGTCATCGCACCGCACGATCCCTCGGCCTCGGACTTCGACAACGTGCTCGTGGGCCCGAACGCCCAGTACCTGCTCGGCACCGACGACATGGGCCGCGATCTTCTCAGCCGCGTGATCTTCGGCGCCCAGATGGCGACCATCATCGCGATCGGCGCGGTCGCGATCTCGACCGTCATCGGCGTGCCCCTCGGCCTCATCTTCGGCTTCAACGGCGGATGGTGGGATCGCATCGGCATGCGCTTCATCGACATGGCGCAGTCGCTGCCGGGCATGCTCATCGGCATCACGGTCGTCACGCTGCTCGGCCGCGACCCGCTCGCCCTCATGCTCGGCATCGGCCTCATCTTCGCGAGCGCCTTCGCGCGCATGACGCGCGCCGTGGTGCTCGTCGAGAGCAGCAAGCTCTACGTCGAGGCCGCGCAGGTCGCCGGACTCCGCCGTGGGCAGATCATCTTCGGCCAGGTGCTGCCGAACCTCATCGGCCCCATCGCGACCCAGTTCGCGGTGTTCCTCGGCTCGGCGATCATGATCGAGTCGGCGATGAGCTTCCTCGGCGTCGGCCTCGACTCGAAGACCCCCACGTGGGGAAGCCTCCTGAGCCTCGCGCTCGAAAAGCAGGCCGTCGCGCCGTACCTCACGTGGCCTCCGGGCATCGCGATCATGCTCACGGTGCTCGCGTTCAGCGTCTTCGGCGACGGACTCAACGACGCGCTCACGGGTGAGCGTCGCCGGGTGCCTCGCCTCGGCCTGCGGGGCCGCGGCACCGCCACGGCAGCGTCGACGACCCCGATCACCGCCGACGTCGCGACGGCGGCGGACGTGTCGGCCGCGTCGAGCGGGGCGCCTGTTCTCGACGTGCGCGACGCGAACGTGACCTTCGCACGGCCCGACGGCTCAACCGTCGACGTGGTGAAGAGCGTGTCCCTCACGGTCGGCCGCGGTGAGGTGGTGGGCCTCCTCGGCGAGTCCGGATCCGGCAAGTCGACCCTGGCCCGTGCCGTGCTCGGCATGCTCCCTGCCGGCGCATGGCTCTCGAACGGCAGCATCGTGCTCAACGGCCAGCAGCTCGCCGGTCGCACCGAGCGCGAGCTGCGCCACGTGCGCGGCACGCAGATGGGCGCCGTCTTCCAGGACCCCATGTCGGCGCTCTCCCCCGTGCATACGATCGGCATGCAGCTCACCGAGCCGCTGCGGATCCACAAGGGCATGAACCGCGCTCAGGCCAGGGCGCGCGCGATCGAGCTGCTCGATCGGGTGGGCGTGCGCAACCCCGCGAGCCGCCTCGACGACTACCCGCACCAGTTCTCCGGCGGCATGGCGCAGCGCGTCGCGATCGCAATGGCACTCGCCGCCGATCCCGAGCTGCTCATTGCCGACGAGGCGACGAGCGCGCTCGACGTGACCACGCAGGCTCAGGTGCTCGACCTCATCATGGATCTGCGCGACGAGTACGGCATGGGCGTGCTCATGATCACCCACAGCCTCGGCGTCGTCGCCGAGACGTGCGATCGCGCGGTCGTCATGTACCGCGGCCGCATCGTCGAGGACGCCCCCGCGGCGCGCCTGTTCGACGCACCGCAGCACCTGTACACGCGCGCGCTCCTCGAGGCGAACCCCTCGAACGCGGACGCGAATGGCCGACTCGCCGTCATCGAGGGCGAGCTGCGCCAGGAGATCGACCGGCTCATCGACGAGCTCGACGCGAAGGACGCACGATGACCACTGGCCAGCCCACGACCCCCCTCCTCGAGGTCCGCGACCTGCAGGTCGGCTACCCGACGACCGGCGGATTCTTCGCCCGCCGCACGGTGGTGCCCGCCGTGCACGGTGTGAGCTTCGACATCGCCCCCGGCGAGACGCTCGGGCTCGTCGGCGAGTCGGGCTCGGGCAAATCGACGATCGGCAAGGCGATCCTTCGGCTGCTGCCCGTCATGGCGGGATCGGTGCGGTTCGACGGCACCGACATCGCCTCGTTCGGCGCCTCCACTCCGCTGTCGTACCGCAGCCAGGTGCAGGCCGTCTTCCAGGATCCCGGTGCCTCGCTCAACCCGCGCCACCTGGTCTCCCACGCCGTCGAGACGCCGCTGCGCCGACACGGCGTCTCGGACCGCGCGGAGATCCGCCGCCGTACACGCGAGGCGTTCGACATGGTGGGGCTGCGCGCCGACCACCTCGACCGCTTCCCCAACGAGCTCTCGGGCGGCCAGCAGCAGCGCGTCGCGATCGCGCGCGCCCTCGTGCTGCAGCCGCGCCTCGTGGTGTGCGACGAGGCCGTGAGCGCCCTCGACCTCTCGACCCAGGGCCAGATCATCAACCTGCTCGCCGACCTGCAGGAGCAGACGGGCGTGAGCTACCTCTTCATCGCCCACGACCTCGGCCTCGTGCGCCACATCGCGCACCGCGTGGGTGTGATGAGCGCCGGACGGCTCGTGGAGCTCGCCGATGCCGACCGCGTCTACGACACCCCGGAGGATGCCTACACGCGCGGACTTCTCGACGCGACTCCCGCGTCGACGCCGCACGGCCGCGAGGAGCGCCGAGAGCGCCGCCTCGCCGCGCGCGCGGAGGCGAGCGCATCGTGAGCGCCGTGGTCTCGGAGACAGGTGCTCCGCTCGCTAGACTCACGGTGCCGGCCGCCCCGAGCGGCCTTCCGAGGGGGGAAGTCAACGATGGATCGCTTCGCCGTAATGCGCACGTTCACCGCAGTGGCACGTGCATCGACGTTCAGCGGAGCGGCCTCGGAGCTGGGCATCTCCCCCTCGCTCGTGTCTCGCCACGTTGCGGAGCTCGAGGAGCAGCTGGGCACCCGACTGGTGAACCGCACCTCGCGATCCGTGAATCTCACGGAGGCGGGCGCGAGCTACGCGGACTTCGCGGAGCGGATCCTCGTGGAAATCGAAGAGACCGACGCGCGCTTCGCGGGGGCACAGGATTCCGCGGAGGGCCTGCTGTCGGTGATCTCGCCGAAGTGGATCGGATCGGATCTCGGCTCGGCGATCGGAGCGTTCGTGGCGGAGCATCCGAAGATTCGCGTGAAGCTCGAGCTCGGCGGGATCTCGGATCGGCCGTACGACTTCCTCGATCGGGGCTTCGATGTGGCGCTGCATGCGCGCGACCCGAAGGACTCGCGGGTTCGTGTGCGGCGGATCACGGAGCTGCCGTTCCTTCTGGCTGCCTCGGCCGAGTACCTCGCGAAGCGGGGCATGCCGGCGAACCCCGACGAGCTGCGCGATCACGACCTCATCGCGCACGCCTCGGACGCGACCTGGCGATTGGGCTCGGGCGAATCGGCCGTGACGATGCGGGTGCAGAATCCGCTCGTGTCGACGAACGCGTATCTCGTGATCGAGCAGATCGTCGAGGCGGGGTCGGGGATCGGCCTGCTGCCGCGGCGCTCGGCGACGGCGGCTCTCGAATCGGGAGCGCTCGTCGAGGTGCTGCCCGAGTGGCCGGTGGCCTCGCGCTCGCTGTACGCGGTGCACGGGCCGGGTGGCCGCACCCCGGAGCGCGTGCGCGTGTTCCTGGACTTCATGACGAACTGGTTCCGCACCGCGCGAACCGACTGACGCGCGGCTCGGCGGCCGCGCCCGAGGGGGCGGCTGCATGAGCACCATCACGCGCGACGTCGCGTAC
>JAEYUT010000234.1 GCA_023432305.1 Actinomycetes bacterium | reverse complement strand
CGCGCTGCGCATGGGTGCGGGTACGACGCTCGGTCCCGCGATCCTGCTGTCGGTGGGGGCGACGCTCGCCGCGAGCCTCGTGTCGTGGCTCGTGGTCGATCCGGCTGTGGAGGCGCTGGGGGCGAGCTACGGCTCGATCGCGCTGTATCACTGGCTCGACGGGTTCGGGGCCGGACTCATCAGCTGGATCGTCCTGCGTTGCGCGGTCATCGCCGCAGGGCTGCCCCAGCAGGGTGCCGCGGCGTCATTCGTGACGCATGCGGTCGTCGGTCGCCGCCTCACGCCCGGCGGGCTCCGCCGGCGCACCGCGGGCACGTGGACCCGCCAGTGGGCCTGGTTCGGGATCGTCCTCGGCACACTCCTCCTCTTCGGGCTCGGCGCCGCAGCTCTCATCGGCCTTGCGTCGATCGCCGCAGGCGGCGTGGCGGGCGCCCTGATCACCCCCCTCATCTGGATCGCGGGAGCCGTGGTGCTCGCGGTCCTCGGAACCCGCCTCGCCTTCGTCCCCTCGGTTCTCGCTGTCGAGCGTCTGCCGCTTCGTCGCGCCATCGCGCGCTCCACCGCGCTCACCCGCCGCGCCTTCTGGCGCACGTTCGGCACGCGGATTCTCGCCTGGACGATGATCTGGATCGCGGGCATGCTCATCACCCTCCCCGTGCTGCTGCTGGTGCAGCTGCTGCAGACGCTCCTCGCCGGCAACGGCGCCGTCGCCGACCTGCTGGCGATCGAGCAGATCGGATCCTTCGTGCTCGTCATCGCCTCCGCGGTGATCGGCGCGATCGGGCTCGTGGTGACGACATCGACGGATGCGCTGCTGTATCTCGACCAGCGGATGCGCCGCGAAGGACTCGACCTGGAGCTCGCGCGGTTCCTCGAGACGCGCCGGCCCGGAACCCGTCACGACCCGAGCGAACCCGACCCCTTCGCGAGCCCCGACTCACCACCCGAATCCCCACCAGGGCAGACGCCGTGGTGACGGCTCCGGGGCGCCTTCCCGGGGAAGTCCCCGTGGAGCCCGGTGCCGACGAGGCATCCGGATGGCTGGCCGACGAGCTCGAGAAGACCAAGTACCAGCCGCCCGAGACGCAGGAGTCGTCGAACTGGCTGCGTGACCTGATCGAACGGCTCTCGTCGTTCATCGAAACGCTCGGCGGCGAAGGTACCGCCCCCGGGTGGACGGCCGCGCTCATCGTGCTCGGGCTCGCCGCCGTCGTGGCGCTCATCCTCGTGTTCGGCCTTCCCCGCCTCCGGCGTCGCAGCGCCGCGGCGACAGGCGAGGTGTTCGAAGCGGACGACGAGCGCGGATCGGGCGCGATGCGGCGCGCCGCGCAGGCTGCGGCCGCCGCAGAGGACTGGCCGCTCGCGATCGCCGAGCGCTTCCGCGCGCTCATCCGCGGCCTCCACGAACGCACGCTGCTCACCTCCCTGCCCGGAAGCACCTCACACGATGTCGCGCGGCGCGCGGGGCGCGCACTGCCCGCCTTCGCCGATGAGCTGTCGGTCGCAGCCGACGACTTCGATGCCGTGCGCTACCTCGGCGACGCGGGCGATCGGGAGCGCTACGCGCGCCTGAGCGCCCTCGACGAGGAGCTGCAGCGCGCGCGGCCGGACCTCGACGCCGAGGAGCAGGTCGAGGTCGTCGCCGGATTCGAGGCTCCTCGATGACGCGGCGCACGGGTTCGCTGCTCGCCGGGATCGGGCTCGCGCTCGTCGTGCTGATCTCCCTGGCGGCGATGTGGGCCGCGAGCGACACCCCCGACTCCGGGTTCCATATCCGCTCGCCACTGGATCCCTCGCCGAACGGCGCACTCGCGGTGGCCGAGGTGCTGCGGCAGCAGGGAGTCGAGGTGACGGTGGCGCACTCGTTCCGAGAGGCCGACGCCGCACTGGATGGGAATTCGACTCTCCTCATCGACGACGACCTGTGGGTGCTCACCGAGGAGGCGTACGAGCTCGTGCTCGCCGTGTCCGACCGGATCGTCGTCATCCAGCCCACCGACACGGCCACCGACGTCCTCGCCCCGGAGGTCGAGTACGGGGGCTTCAGCGGGGGTGTCGCCGAAGCCGAGTGCGAGCTGCCCGCGGCGGCGCGCGCCGGCAGGATCGGCATCGCGGGAGACGGCTACCGGGCGCCGTCCTCCGCGATCCGCTGCTTCCCCACCGACGCCGGCGACGCCTATGCGCTCGTGCAGGTGCCGAACGGCTCCGCGACCGTCACGCTGCTGGGCGCAGGAGATGTCGTGCGCAACGACACCGTGACCGAGCAGGGCAATGCGGCCCTCGCACTCGGTCTCCTCGGCGAGCGCGACCGGCTCGTGTGGTACCAGCCCGACATCGACGACCTCGCGTTCGAGCGCAGCGACAGCCTGGCGCGCTTCCAGGCGCCGTGGTTCACGCCGCTCGCGCTGCTGCTGCTTCTCGTCGGGGTCGCCGCGGTCCTGTGGAAGGGACGCCGGATGGGGCCGGTCGTCGTGGAGCGCCTGCCCGTGGAGGTGCGCGCGAGCGAGACGATGGAGGGCCGGGCGCGCCTCTACGAGCGCACCGGCGCCCGCGACCACGCGCTCAGCACCCTCCGCACCGCGACGCTCGTCCGCCTCGCACGCGCTCTCGGACTCCCGCGCACCGCCAGCGACGAGGAGATCATCGTCGCCGCCGCGGGTGCGTCGGGCCGCGACGTCCGCGAGGTCGCGGGGCTCTTCGCCGCCATCCCCGTCGCCGATGACCGTGCGCTCGTGCGCCTCTCCGACGCCCTCCTGACCCTCGAGCACGACGTCGCACGCGGCGTCGCCCCCCGCTGACGGACCAGCCAGACGCCCACCCCTCGCCGACAGAATGGACGACATGACCACCACGAACGAACTCCGCGATGCCCTGTCGCGCGTCCGCGTCGAAGTCGGAAAGGCGGTGGTCGGCCAGGACGGGGCCGTCACGGGGCTGCTGATCGCCCTGCTGGCTGACGGCCACGTGCTGCTCGAGGGCGTGCCCGGCGTCGCGAAGACGCTGCTCATCCGCTCGCTCTCCCGTGCGCTCTCCCTCGAGACGCGGCGCGTGCAGTTCACCCCCGACCTCATGCCCGGCGACATCACCGGATCCGTCGTCTACGACCCGACGTCGGGCGAGTTCGAGTTCCGCGAGGGGCCGGTGTTCACCAACAT
>JAEYUT010000207.1 GCA_023432305.1 Actinomycetes bacterium | reverse complement strand
GCGGGCGGCCTCTACCGCGCAGCGGGGTACAGCGAGACCGAGCCGTACAACGACAACCCGAACGCGACTCTCTGGTTCCGCAAGGACCTCTGAGCGGCGTCGCATCAGAAGTTCGCGTCGACGAGCTCGACCCACCTCTCGTTGTCGTCCCACTCGAGCGCACCAGGCGCCTCGATCGCGACGAGGTCCCCGTCCTTCATGGTGAGAGCGGCGAACCAGTCTCCGCCAGCCACGAGGTGCTGCCCGCTGGGCGACGGCACGTACATGACCGGGAAGTGATCGACTCCGGCGACGAGCGGCTCGAAAGCCCAGCCGCCACCGGGGAGCACGCTCACGGTGAGATCCGGCGAGATTCCGTCCCACGGGACGACCCAGGTGCACTCGGTGAGTCCGCCCGTCTCGGAGATCGTGGGCTCCCCGCTGCCGCCGCGCGCTGCGATGATCTGGCGGACGCCCGGCGCATCGCAGTGCCGGGCAGGAACGCCGCTGCGATCCGCGATGGCGATGCGGCGCGCCTCATCCGCCCCGTCGATCGCCGAGCCGACGCGTTCGAGCAGCGCGAGGCCGAAGTCACGTACGTCATCGCCCTGGCCCGGGGCGCCATCCGCATCGAGGTGGATGCGATACCCATCGCGCAGCTGGACATAGGAGCAGGATCCGGCGTAGTCGGTGTCGCTGATGAGGCCGATCGCGTGGCATCCGCTGATTGTCGGGTGCTCGCCCGCCAGCACTGACCAGGTGCGTCCCCCCAGATCGGCCCCCGCGGCGGCCGCCGGGTCGAGGTGTGTCTCCGTGGAGGGGTGCACCTCGATGGTCACCGTGCGGTTGAAGCCCGTGCTGCCGAAGTTGCTGCTCCACACGCATCGCAGCGCACCCGCCTGGAGAGCGGCGACGTGTCGGATGCTGCGTTCGATGCGGTTCTCGTCGATCACGGCCACGACGGGCCATTCCCCGGGCGCCGCCATCGACTCGATGACGGCGAGGTCGACGAGATCCGCGCACCCGAGCGGCAGCGCCGAGGATCCGAGTGGCGCAGCCGCGGGCTCCGTGGCCGGAGGGGGCGTGGGCACCGCGGGAATCGCGGCGGGCTCCTCGACGGTGGTGCATCCGGTGAGGAGAAGAGTCACAGCGAGTGCGGTCGCGGCGGTCGGGTGCAGGTTACGCATGCGAGGAAACTAGCGGATGCCCCCCCGGGAACTGAGCATTTCATTTCTTCGTGATCGAATCGTGAGTCGGGCCCGCCGGGTGGTGGCGGCGTCAGTACGGCTGGTCCACGGCGAGGCCGGTGCGCAGCTCGGGAAGCAGATGCCCGAGGTCGTTGTGGGTCACGAGGGTCGGAGGCTTCGCCGAGCGCACCCGGATGATCGTGAGACCGCAATTGGCCTGATTGACGCCGAGCCAGCGCCAGCTCTCGGCGCCGAAGACCTCGCGCACGAACCACCCGATGACGAAGTTGTGCGTGATGAGCAGATCGTGGCGGTCCTCGCGGGTGGGCGCGAGCCATTCAGCGACGGCGTCGGCCATCTGCGCCTCGCCCGCCTCGATCTCCTCGGTCGTGACCGAGCCGAAGAACGGCTCCCATGCGTGGGGCATGTCGGGGGTGGGGCCCGACGGGATGCAGTCCATCAGCAGCGCCGATGGCTGCGGCTCGAGCGCAGGGAGTCGCTCGGTCATGATGCGTGCCGTCTCCTGGGCACGCTGCAGCGGCGACGTCCAGGCCCCCGTGAACGGCACACCCCCGAGGCGCTCGGCGATCGCCTGCGCCTGACGCACACCTCGCGCCGAGAGCGGGCCGTCGGGGAGGCCGTATTCGGCATCCTGCTGCTCACCGTGGCGGACGAGATAGAGGTAGCGCGACATCGGGCCTCCTCAGGCGGCGAGAGGCTCGCCCACGATGCCCGAGAATCGGGCTGCGTCGACGGGGCCGACGGCGGCGAGCGAGAGCGGACGGTCGGACAGTTCGGCGGCGAGGTCGCGCACGTCCTCGGAGGTCACCTGGTCGATGCGACGCAGCGTCTCATCGAGGTCGGCGAACTCGCCGAGGGTGAGCTCGCTGCGGCCGAGGCGGCTCATGCGCGTATCCGAATCCTCGAGAGCGAGCGCCGACGCTCCGCTCAGCTGACCGCGGGCACGGGCCAGCTCGGCTGCGGTGATGCCGTCGGACCCGATGCGCCGGAACTCGGCGAGCATGAGGTCGGCCACATCGGCGGCACGTGCCGGCGAGCATCCCGCGTACAGACCCATGACGCCCGCATCCGAGTAGCTCGATGCGAAGGAGTACACCGAGTAGGCGAGACCGCGCTTCTCGCGGACCTCCTGGAAGAGCCGTGAGCTCATCCCCCCGCCGAGCACCGAGTTGAGCACGGTGAGCGCGGGTCGGCGCGGGTCGGCGGCGGCGATGCCCTCGCCGCCGAGGTAGAGGTTCACCTGCTCGAGCGGGCGCTCCACGGTGACGCACGGGGAGCCGCGGCGGATGAGACCACCTACGGGCGAGCGCCGCTCGACGGGCGAGGCGGGGGCGTCGAGATCCCACCCGGCAGCCAGCAGCGCCTCCGTCGCGACCTGCACGAGCGCGTCGTGGTCGACGGCACCCGCGACGGTGATCACGAGATCGCGTGGGCCGTAGTTGGCGCGATAGTGCTCCCAGACGGCGTCGCGGCTGACCGCGCCGATCGACTCGGGGCTGCCTCCGATGGGTCGACCCAGCGGGTGATCGCCGAAGACCGCTTCGAAGAAGCGCTCACCCGCGACGTCGCCCGGGTCGTCATCCGCCATGGCGAGCTCTTCGAGGATCACGCCGCGCTCGTTCTCGAAGTCCACAGGGTCGAGCACCGACGATGCGAACATGTCGGCGAGCACACGCACCGCCATGTCGAGGTCGCGATCGCGCACCTTCGCGAAGTAGCAGGTGTGCTCCTTGGCGGTGAGCGCGTTGTGCTCGCCTCCCACCGAATCGAAGGCCACCGCGATGTCGAGCGCGCTGCGGGTTTCCGTGCCCTTGAAGAGCAGGTGCTCGAGGAAGTGCGTCGAGCCGTAGGTCACGGGCTGCTCATCACGTGAGCCCACAGCGACCCAGAACCCCACCGTGGCGCTCTGCGATCCGGGCACCTGCTCGGTGAGGATGCGCACACCGCTCGGAAGGACGGTCCGTCGGACGAGCGTTCCTCCGGATGCCGAGATCCTGAGGTCCGCGAGGTCGAGTGGGAGCTTCACCGCGCCGTTCATATCGCCCCGAGCCTACGCCATCTGGCTGACGCCACCGGGGGCTGTGCCCCCTCAACTGGGGCACTCCCGAGGAGGACAGACAGACTCGTCTGTTTGTCCTCCTCATGCTAAGTTGACGACGTAGCACCCACCACGACTGCCTCCCCCGGGGTCGTCGTACCTCCCATCCCAGTTGAGTACGACTTTCCAGTCCCAAGGAGAACCCGTCTTGCCGATCGACATCGTCCAGGTCCCCAAGCGCCACAATCTCGCTCCTGCGAAGC
>JAEYUT010000198.1 GCA_023432305.1 Actinomycetes bacterium | reverse complement strand
GGCTCGGCCATCGGCCAGCACTGGATGTACGGCGGCAAGCACGTCCTGATCATCTTCGACGACCTGTCGAAGCAGGCCGAGGCCTACCGTGCCGTGTCGCTGCTCCTCCGCCGCCCGCCGGGCCGCGAGGCGTACCCCGGTGACGTCTTCTACCTGCACTCGCGTCTGCTCGAGCGCTGCGCGAAGCTCTCCGACGAGCTGGGTGCAGGCTCCATGACCGGTCTTCCGATCATCGAGACCAAGGCGAACGACGTCTCGGCGTACATCCCGACCAACGTGATCTCGATCACCGACGGCCAGATCTTCCTCCAGTCCGACCTCTTCAACGCCAACCAGCGTCCCGCGGTCGACGTGGGCATCTCGGTCTCTCGAGTCGGTGGTGACGCGCAGGTCAAGAGCATCAAGAAGGTCTCCGGAACGCTGAAGCTCGAGCTCGCGCAGTACCGTGCGCTCGAGGCCTTCGCGCTCTTCGCCTCGGACCTCGACGCCGCCAGCCGCCGTCAGCTCGAGCGCGGCGCGCGCCTCACGGAGCTCCTCCGTCAGCCGCAGTACTCGCCGTTCCCCGTCGAGAACCAGGTCGTCTCGATCTGGGCCGGCACCAAGGGCAAGCTCGACACGATCCCCGTCGAGGACGTCCTGCGCTTCGAGCGCGAGCTTCACGAGTACCTCGGTCGCAACACCGACATCCTCACCAAGCTCCGCGAGACCAACGTCCTGGACGACGACACCGAGGCTGCTCTCGACAAGGCCGTGGACGCGTTCCTGGCCGAGTTCCAGCCCGGTGAAGAGGCCTCGGGCATCGGCAGCGAGGAGTTCGCCGCCGCTGAGGTCGAAGACGTCAACCAGGAGCGCATCGTGAAGGGCAAGCGCTGATCCCTCGCGGATAGCGCCCTCATCGAGCCCTACGACAGGAAGAGAAGGACATGGGAGCCCAGCTTCGGGTCTACCGGCAGAAGATCCGCTCTGCCCAGACGACCAAGAAGATCACCCGTGCCATGGAGCTGATCGCGGCGAGCCGCATTCAGAAGGCGCTCAATCGGGTGTCGGCGTCTGCGCCGTACGCCCGTGCGGTGACGCGCGCCGTCTCGGCAGTGGCCACCTACTCGAACGTGGGCCACGTGCTCACGACCGAGCCGGAGACCATCCGCCGTGCGGCAGTCGTCGTCTTCACCTCCGACCGCGGCCTCGCCGGTGCGTTCAACGCGAACGTGCTGCGCGAGAGCGAAGAGCTCACCGCTCTGCTTCACGAGCAGGGCAAGGAGGTCGTCCACTACGTGGTCGGCCGCCGCGGTGTGAGCTACTTCAACTTCCGCAAGCGCACCGTGGAGCGTTCGTGGATCGGCGACACCGATACCCCGAGCTTCGCGACGGCACAGGAGATCAGCGAGGAGATCGTTCAGCGCTTCGTCCAGGACACGGATGAAGGCGGCGTCGACGAGATCCACATCGTGTACAACCGCTTCGTCTCGATGCTGACCCAGGAGCCCGAGGTGGTCCGCCTCCTCCCGCTCGAGGTCGTCGACGGCGTCGAAGAGCCGGGGGATGCTGAGATCTTCCCGCTCTACGAGTTCGAGCCGGAGCCCGACGCGGTGCTCGACGCGCTGCTGCCGGTGTACATCGAGAGCCGTGTCTTCAACGCCCTGCTGCAGTCGGCTGCCTCCAAGCAGGCCGCCACGCAGAAGGCGATGAAGTCCGCCTCGGACAACGCCGACAAGCTCATCCGCGACTACACCCGCCTCGCGAACAACGCGCGCCAGGCGGAGATCACCCAGCAGATTTCCGAGATCGTGGGCGGCGCTGACGCCCTCGGTCCGGCGAAGTAACGATCAGGAAAAGAGAGACCATGGCTACCGCTACCAAGAAGGCGAGCGAGACCGTCGCCGCCGGCGGCGTCGGACGTATCGCACGCGTCACGGGCCCCGTTGTCGACATCGAGTTCCCCCACGACGCCATCCCCGGCATCTACAACGCGCTCGAGACCACGATCACCATCGGCGACGAGTCGTCGAAGCTCGTCCTCGAGGTCGCGCAGCACCTCGGTGACGACCTCATCCGCGCCATCGCTCTGAAGCCGACCGACGGTCTCGTCCGCGGCCAGGAGGTGCGCGACACCGGCGCCCCGATCTCGGTGCCCGTCGGCGACGTCACCAAGGGCAAGGTCTTCAACGTCACGGGTGAGGTGCTCAACGCCGCTCCCGGCGAGACGATCGAGATCACCGAGCGCTGGCCCATCCACCGCAAGCCCCCGGCCTTCGACCAGCTCGAGTCGAAGACTCAGCTCTTCGAGACCGGCATCAAGTCGATCGACCTCCTCACCCCCTACGTGCAGGGTGGAAAGATCGGTCTCTTCGGTGGTGCTGGTGTCGGCAAGACGGTCCTCATCCAGGAGATGATCCAGCGCGTCGCGCAGGATCACGGTGGTGTGTCGGTGTTCGCCGGTGTCGGTGAGCGCACCCGTGAGGGCAACGACCTCATCCACGAGATGGAGGACGCCGGCGTCTTCGACAAGACGGCCCTCGTCTTCGGTCAGATGGACGAGCCCCCGGGGACGCGTCTTCGCGTCGCGCTCTCGGCCCTCACCATGGCCGAGTACTTCCGTGACGTGCAGAAGCAGGACGTGCTCCTCTTCATCGACAACATCTTCCGCTTCACGCAGGCGGGTTCCGAGGTCTCGACGCTTCTCGGCCGCATGCCCTCCGCGGTGGGCTACCAGCCGAACCTCGCCGACGAGATGGGCATCCTGCAGGAGCGCATCACCTCGACGCGCGGTCACTCGATCACCTCGCTGCAGGCGATCTACGTGCCGGCCGATGACTACACCGACCCGGCTCCGGCGACCACCTTCGCCCACCTCGACGCCACCACCGAGCTCTCGCGTGAGATCGCGTCGAAGGGTCTGTACCCCGCCATCGACCCGCTGACCTCCACGTCGCGCATCATGGACCCGCGCTACTTGGGCGAGGACCACTACCGTGTCGCGACCTCGGTCAAGGCGATCCTGCAGAAGAACAAGGAGCTCCAGGAGATCATCGCGATCCTCGGTGTCGACGAGCTCTCCGAGGAAGACAAGATCACCGTCTCCCGCGCGCGCCGCATCCAGCAGTTCCTCTCGCAGAACACCTACATGGCGAAGAAGTTCACCGGTGTCGAGGGTTCGACCGTTCCGCTCAAGGAGACCATCGAGTCGTTCGACGCGATCGTGCGCGGTGACTTCGACCACGTCGCCGAGCAGGCCTTCTTCAACGTCGGCGGCATCTCCGACGTCGAGGCCAAGTGGGCGCAGATCCAGAAGGAGAACGGCTGATCATGGCCGCCCTCAACGTGTTCGTCGTCTCGGCGGAGCGCGAGCTGTGGTCGGGCGAGGCCACTCAGGTCGTCGCCCGCACCACCGAGGGTGAGATCGGCATCCTCGCCGGTCACGAGCCCGTCCTCGCGGTCCTCGCACCGGGTGAGTCGCGCGTGACCACGACTGACGGCAACGTCATCACCGCGCGCGTCGAAGACGGCTTCCTGTCTGTGCAGGGAGACACCGTCTCGATCGTCGCGGGCAACGCCGAGCTCGTCTGATCATTCCTCAAGGCCGACCGTCCGGATCCCCGGGCGGTCGGTCTTGTTTCGTCTAGGGTGGGAACATGCTCATCGTGATGGCAGGTCTCCCCGCTGCTGGCAAGAGCACGATCGCTGAGGTCGTCGGCATCCGTCTGGGGGTGCCCGTCGTCTCGGTCGATCCGATCGAGAACGCCATCCTGCGAGCGGGAATCGACGCCGACCAGCCCACGGGCCTCGCGGCCTACCTCGTGGCCGAGGCGTTCGCTGAGGCGGTCCTCACCGGGGGCGGCGACCTGATCGTCGATGCCGTGAACGCCGTCAACCCGGCGCGGGAGCAGTGGGTTAAGCTCGCCGAGCGCCAGAAGTCGGAGATCCGCTTCATCGAGGTGGTCTGCTCGGATGAGGAGCTGCATCGCACACGGCTGGCCGCGCGAGCCGAGCGGCTGAAGGAGGCCGCGCTCCCGGGTGCCTTCGCTGTCGAGCAGAGCCTCGACGAGTGGGAGGAGTGGTCGGGGGACAGCGGTGCGATCGCCCGGATCACGGTCGACTCGGTGGACCCGCTCGGCGTCAACGTCGAACGCGCGCTCGCGTTCGTGAAGCCCTGACATGCTGATCCTGCTGCCGCCCTCCGAGACGAAGCGGGAGGGCGGCGACGGCGACGTGCGCCTGGATCTCGCTGCGCTCGCGCACCCGGAGCTGACTCCGCAGCGAGAGCTGCTCGTCGAGTCCGCCGTCGCACTCGCCGCCGATGTGGACGCCTCGCTCGCCGCGCTCAAGCTGTCAGCGCGCGGTGTCGCGGAGGTGGAGCGCAACCGCGTCATTCGCACCGCGCCCGTGCTGCCGGCCATCGACCGCTATGACGGCGTGCTCTATGACGCTCTCGACGCATCGACTCTCAGCGTCGACGAGCGCGCGTTCGCTCACGAGCATGTGCTCATCGCCTCTGCGCTCCTCGGGGCCACCGCGGGGCTCGATCTGATTCCCGCGTACCGCCTGTCGGCGGATTCGAGGCTCCCCGGGGTGCGGCTCAAGCAGCACTGGGCGGGTCCGCTCGCGTCGGCGCTGGCGGGCCACGACGGCCTGATCCTGGATATGCGATCGGAGGCGTACGCTGCCCTCGGGCCTCGTCCCGCGCGGGCGGATTCCGTGTTCGTGCGGGTCGTCTCGGAGGAAGGCGGGCGCAAGCGCGCGCTCAACCACTTCAACAAGGCGGGCAAGGGCCGACTCGCCAGGGCGCTCGTGCAGTCGGGCATCGTCCACCACGATGTGGATTCGCTGCTCGCCTGGGCGAGTGCCCAGGGAATCAGGCTCGAGCCCGGTGCCGCGGGCGAGCTCGATCTCGTCGTCTGAGGTCGCGCCGCACCGGTGGGGCGCCATCGCGCTCAGTCCTGCGCGCGCCAGCAGCCCGCGACGTGGTCGTCGACGAGCCCCGCTGACTGCATGAGCGCGTACATCGTCGTCGGTCCGACGAACCGATAGCCGAGCTTCTTCAGGTGGCCACTGAGTTCTGCCGCAGCTGGTGTGACCGCGGGCACATAGGCGAGGCTCGTGGGTCGCGGGGAGGCCGGAGGCGCGAATGACCAGATGATCCTGTCGAGAGCACCGGGATCATCGGCGACGAGCTCGCGCGTGATCCGCGCGTTCGAGATCGTGGCGTCGATCTTCGCACGGTTGCGGATGATGCCGGTGTCGCCCATGAGGCGCTCGACGTCGTCATCGTCGAATGCCGCGACGGCCTCGATGTCGAAGTCGCGGAAGGCGAGTCGGAAGGTGGGGCGGCGTCGCAGGATCGTGATCCATGAGAGCCCCGCCTGGAAGGCTTCGAGCGACAGCTTCTCGAAGAGCGCGCGGTCGCCATGGAGCGGCCTTCCCCACTCCTCGTCGTGGTAGCGGCGATACTCCGGGTCGTCGCCCACCCACGCGCAGCGCGGGATGCCCGCGTCATCGACACGGACGCTCGCGCTCACGCGGCGCTGCTCTCGTCGGGGAAGTCGAGCGCGAGCGGGTCCGGCGACGATTCGGCCGGCACGCGGTGCGGAATGCCCTCGTGGGAGAGCAGCCAGGACTTCGTCGGCACGCCTTCTCCCGCGGAGTACCCCGTGATGCGCCCGTCGTGCCCGAGCACACGATGGCAGGGCACGAGCAGGGGCACGGGATTCGCGCCCACGGCACCTCCTACCGCGCGGCCTGCGGTCGCGCGACCGGTCGCGTGCCCGAGCTCGCCGTAGGAGATGACCTCGCCCCACTGAAGCGCGACGAGCTGCTCCCAGACAGCTCGCTGGAACTCGGTGCCTGTGAGGCGCACGGGAACGTCGAAGGCGCGACGCTCGCCAGCGAAGTACTCGTCGAGCTGCACGATCGCCCGAGACGTGACCTCATCCGGGTGCTCGTCGATGCCGTCGTGGGGGAGTGCGCCGCGGTGCTCGATCGCGAGCGAGAGCACTGCGGTGCCGTCGCTCACGACCTCGATGCGGCCGATGGGGCTCGACATGCGCTGCAGTCCGATGGACGTCTCTGCCGTGGTCATCCTCCGAGAGTACGCAGTCGACCGCACTGCTACCGGCGGGATTCGGACATCGCGCGCATCCGCGCGACGGAGCGTCCTGGGGAGGACGCGTACGCTCGACTCATGGAGCTTCGCACCCTCGGAACCTCGGACCTCGCCGTCAGCGTCGTCGGACTCGGCTGCAACAACCTCGGTCGCCCGGGGACGCCGTCACTGCACCAGGAGGGGGCCACGGCGGTCGTGCACGCGGCTCTGGACGCGGGGGTCACCTTCTTCGACACCGCCGACATCTACGGCGAGGAGTACGGGCTGAGCGAGACGCTGCTCGGGGTGGCGCTGAAGGGTCGTCGCGACGAGGCGATCATCGCGACCAAGTTCGGCCACCAGGACTACGCCTCCCCCCTCGAGGAGATCGGACCTCGGGGCGGCCGCGCCTACATCCGGGCGGCCGTGGAGGGCTCTCTCTCACGGCTCGGCATCGAGACGATCGACCTCTACCAGCTGCACACACCCGACCCCTCCACGCCCATCGAGGAGACGCTCGCGACCCTCGACGAGCTCGTGCAGGAGGGCAAGGTGCGCCAGATCGGCCACTCGAACTTCGACGGAGCACAGATCCGAGAAGCCGATGATGCTGCCCGCGCTGCAGGCCTCACGCCGTTCGTCTCCGCCCAGAACCACTACAACCTCACCGAACGCGCGATCGAGCGCGACGTGGTGCCCGCCGTGCGTGAGCGCGGGCTGGGGCTGCTGCCGTACTTCCCGCTCGCCAATGGCCTCTTCACGGGCAAGTTCTCGCGCACCGAGATCCCGGAGGACACCCGCATCGCGCGGCAGCGCCGGCACGTGGCCGAGAACGCACCCTGGGATGCGATCGAGGCGCTCGAGGCGTTCGCCGCGGAGCGTGGAATCGGTCTGCTCGAGGCGACCTTCGGGTGGTTCCTCGCGAAGCCCGAGCTGTCGAGCGTCATCGCGGGGGCGACGCGCCCCGATCAGATCCGAGCGAATGCGCGCGCCGGCTCGGCGTGGCGACCGGATGCCGACGAGGTGCGCTTCATCGACGCCCTCTTCCCGGCGTGATCCCGCGGCGGGGCTCTCAGGACTGCAGCACCGCGACGCCCGCGTTGAGCGTCGAGGCGTACAGCAGCCACGCGAGGTAGGGGATCAGCAGGATCCCTGCCCATCGTTCGACGCTCCAGAACGCGGCCATCGTGTAGACCACGGCGACGATGAGCGCGATGATGATGCCGAAGGCCCACCAGAGCGCGCCGACGCCGAATGTCGGATAGAGCGCGAAGAACACCGGCGACCAGATGCTGTTGATCGCGAGCTGGACGACGTATCCGGTGAGCGCCGGGCGCACGTTCGCCTCGTCGCGGCGACGCCAGACCAGCCACGCGGCGACGGCCATCGAGACGTACAGCACGCTC
>JAEYUT010000137.1 GCA_023432305.1 Actinomycetes bacterium | reverse complement strand
GATCATGCCCTGGGTGGTGCCGAGGGTGCGGCTCTCCTCGTCGGCGCGGGTCACGAGGAAGATCGAGTAGTCCACGCCGAGGGCCACAAGGAACAGGAAGCTGAACAGCAGCACGTTGTTGTCGATCGCGGGGAACTCGAACAGCGGCGACGAGAAGATCCACCAGGCGGCTCCCACCGCCGAGAAGAAGCTCGCGACGACGGCGATGAGCAGCAGGATCGGGGCCACGAGGGCGCGCAGCAGCACGATCAGCACGATGAGCACGAGCACGAGGATGATCGGGATGATGAGCGCCTGGTCGCGCAGCTGCGCTCCCGTCAAGTCGAGCGCCTGCGCGTCGAGACCTCCGACGACACCCGATCCGTCGCCCACCTCGTCGAGTGCGTCGCGCATCGCGGTGACGGTCTCGAACGCCTCGGGGGTCTCGGCGCCGGCGTCGAGGGTGACGCTGAGGCGAGCGAGGTCGTCGGTCGTCTCGGTGACGGTCGCGGCATCCACGCGGTCGACGTCGAGGAGCGCCTCGATGGCGGAATCCGCGTCCTCGACGGGGACGATGACCGTTGCGGGCGAGGTGGTTCCGGCGGAGAAGGTCTCGGCGAGCACCTCCTGGCCGATGACGGCGTCGGGCTTGCTGAGGAAGCGGTCGTTCTGGGAGAGACCGGTCTGCACGAAGAGGAGTCCGCTGGCCATGGCGCCGAGGGCGACGAAGCCGGCGACGGCGACGATCGCGGGGCGGCGCGAGACGGCGCGGCCGAGCTTGCCCCAGAGGCTGCGTGCGATGACGTCGGCCGAGCCGAAGCGCGGGATGTAGGGCCAGAAGAGGCCGCGACCGAAGAGCACGAGGGCTGCGGGGAGCACGATGAGGGCGAAGATCATCGCGACGACGATGCCGATGGCGCAGGCGAGGCCGAGCGCGCGGTTGCCGGCGAGCTCGCCGAGGAGCAGGGTCGCGAGTGCGAGGGCGACGGTGCCGCCGGAGGCGATGATCGCCGGTCCCGCGCCGCGCATGGCCTTGCGCATCGCCTCGCGGCGGTCGCGGTGCAGGCGCAGCTCGTCACGGTAGCGGGCGATGAGCAGCAGGGCGTAGTTGGTGCCGGCGCCGAAGACGAGCACGGAGAGGATGCCGGTGATGGAGGCGTCGAGCTCGACGCCGAGGCTGGCGGCGACCTCGCGGGCGATGATGCCGGCGAGGGCGTCGCCGAGGCCGATCACCGACAGCGGCACGAGCCACAGCCAGGGGCTGCGGTAGGTGACGAGCAGCAGCACGGCGACGACGATGACGGTCGTCAGCAGGAGGGTGAAGTCGGCGCCGGAGAACACGGCGGCGACATCCACCGAGAAGCCTTCGGCACCGGTGAGGTAGACACGGACGTCATCGAGGTCGGCGGTGGCGATGTCGCGGAGCTCGTCGGCGCGCTCCCGCTGCTCGCCGGTGTCGTTGATGAGCTCGAGCGGCACGGCGAGGAGCGCGACGGTGCCGTCTTCGGAGACCTGCGCGGGCGGCACGAAGCCCTCGGGGGCGAACTCGGTGAGATCGCCGAACGCCTTGGCGTTGATGGTGGCGATGGCTTCGTCGGAGAGCGGGCCGTCCTCGCTCTCGAAGACGAGGAGCGCGGAGGTTCCTTCGGCGCTCGGGAACTCCTCGAGGAGGCGATCGGCGACGACCGATTCGGCATTCTCGGAGAGTCCCGCGGTGGGTGCGGCGCTCGACTTCTCACCGCCTGTGAAGAGGAACAGCGCCGCCGCCGCGAGTGCGGTGACGACGAGCACGATCCACGAGGTCTTCGCGGAGGTGATGAATCGGAGCAGGCCGGACATGGTGGTCCTCTCGAGCGGTCAGGTATTTAGTTAGTCATGTTACATACTTTCTTAACTAGATAAAAACGCATACAACGGAACCGCCCCGCGAATCCGCGGAAACGCGCTCGAGAACCGCCCGGATCAGCGCGAATCGCGCCACGCGAGTAGAGCCCGCACCGCCGAGTCGTCGAAGTCCGGAGCGCCGATCGCGAGGATGAAGGTCGAGAACCCGAGGGCCACGAACTCCTCGGCCCTCGCAGGATCGCCCACCCCGAGCCCGCGGATGCTCGTCCCCGTCGAGCGCTCGATCTCCGACGGATCGCGCCCCACCGCACGGCAGTGCTCCTCGAGGATCGCCGCCTTGCGGGCGAGCGTCTCCGCCGACCCGAACGCGTGCCAGATGTCGGCGTGCTCAGCGACGACCCGCAGGGTGCGCCGCTCCCCTCCCCCGCCGATGAGAATCGGGATGCGGCGCGTGGGCGGCGGCACGAGACGCCCGAGACGCTCGCGCACCTGCGGCACCGCCTCCTCGAATGCGGTCATCCGCGACCCGACGGTGCCGAACGGGAAGCCGTACTCGTCGAAGTCGCGCTCGAACCATCCGGCACCGAGCCCCAGGATGAAGCGCCCCACCCCGGAATCACCCGCCGAGATGTGATCGATCGTGCGTGCCATATCGGCGAGGAGGTGCGGACTGCGGAACGGCGTCGCCGACACGAGCGGACCGAACTCCACCCGGCTCGTCTGCTCGGCGATCGCCCCCAGCATCGTGAACGCCTCGAAGTGGGAGCCCTCGGGGTCTCCCGTGAGCGGGAAGAAGTGATCCCACCCCATGATGATGTCGACCCCGAGATCCTCCATCCGGCGCACCGTGTCACGCAGCACCGGGTACGGGGCGTGCTGGGGCGCGATCTGCACGCCGATGCGGATGGGACGGGGAGCGAGAGAGGTCACCCTCTCACCCTACGAAAAGCGCGCCTCGGAAAAGGGGGCCCCGAGCGCTCGCCTCAGCGGCGGCCGAGGAACTTCTGCAGAGCGGCCAGCTCTTCCTCGGAGGGCGCCGCCTGGCCGGGCTTGCCCGCACCGAGCCCGAAGCCGGAACCGGCAGGCGCATCCGAGCCCGGCGCGACACCCTGCGCGAGCGCCGCGTTCTCGGCCGCGCGCTTGGCGGGGTTGCCCGAGCGGGAACCGCCCTTCTTGCCCTTCGCCTTCTGCGCCGCCTTCTTGGCGCCGTGAGCACCCGGGATCGGACCCATGCCGGGGATGTTCGGCACACCGCCCTTGGCGACCGTCTTCATCATCTTCGCGGCCTGCTCGAAACGCTGCACGAGCTGGTTGACGTCGGTGACGGTGACGCCGGCGCCCTTCGCGATGCGGAGGCGACGCGAGCCGTTCAGCAGCTTCGTGTTCTGGCGCTCGGCGGGCGTCATCGACTGGATGATCGCCTCGGTGCGGGTGAGCTCGCGCTCGTCGAAGTTCTCGAGCTGCTCCTTCATGCCGCGGGCGCCGGGCAGCATGCCCATCATGCCCTTGAGCGAGCCCATCTTCTTGAGCTGCTGCATCTGGCCCAGGAAGTCGTCGAGAGTGAACGAATCGGTGCGGAACTTCTCCGCGACCTTCATCGCCTCCTCTTCATCGAACGCGGACTGCGCCTGCTCGATGAGCGTGAGGATGTCACCCAGGTCGAGGATGCGGCTGGCCATGCGGTCCGGGTGGAACGGCTCGAAGTCGTCGAGGCCCTCACCGGTCGAGGCGAAGATGATGGGGCGCCCGGTGACGGACGCGATCGACAGCGCGGCACCACCGCGCGCGTCGCCGTCGAGCTTCGTGAGCACGACACCCGTGAAATCGACGCCCTCCTGGAAGGCGCGCGCCGTGTTCACGGCGTCCTGACCGATCATCGCGTCGATGACGAACAGCACCTCGTCGGGGTCGACGGCCTTGCGGATGTTGGACGCCTGCTTCATGAGCTCGGCGTCGATGCCGAGGCGGCCGGCGGTGTCGACGATGACGACATCGTGGAGCTTGCGCTCGGCCTCCTTCACGCCCTCCTTGGCGACCTTGACGGGGTCGCCGACGCCGTTGCCGGGCTCGGGGGCGTAGACGGGCACACCCGCCTGCTCGCCGACCACCTGCAGCTGGGTGACGGCGTTGGGACGCTGGAGGTCGCTCGCCACGAGGAGAGGCGTGTGGCCCTCCTTCTTGAGCCACTTCGCGAGCTTTCCGGCGAGGGTGGTCTTACCGGCACCCTGCAGACCCGCGAGCATGATCACCGTCGGCGGCTTCTTCGCGAACTGCAGCTTGCGCTGCTCGCCGCCGAGGATGCCGACGAGCTCCTCGTTGACGATCTGCACCACCTGCTGCGCCGGGTTGAGCGCGCGGTTCACCTCATCCGAGAGGGCGCGCTCGCGCACCTTCGCGGTGAACTCCTTGACCACCTCGAGGGCGACGTCGGCGTCGAGCAGGGCTCGACGGATCTCGCGCACTGTGCCGTCGACATCCGCGGGGCTGAGCTTGCCTTTGGTGCGGAGGTTCTTGAAGGTCTGAGTGAGCCGGTCGGAGAGGGTGCCGAAGGTAGCCATGACGGCGTCGAGTCTACCGGGGCGCGATAGCGTGGCGGGATGAGCCACATTCTGCCTTTCGACGGCACCTCGCCGAGCATCGACGGAACGGCCTGGGTCGCCCCCACCGCGACCGTGATCGGCGCCGCGGAGCTGCATCCGGAAT
>JAEYUT010000088.1 GCA_023432305.1 Actinomycetes bacterium | reverse complement strand
CGGACTCGTCGGCGCTATGCGCCGACACCCCGGCAACCAGCTCGCCCACTGCTTCTCGATCCTCCCCAAGGTCGGGCTCGACGAAGCCCAGCTCGGCGAGCAGCGACTCCGGCTCTGGGCGGAGACCGCCGCCTCCACCGACACCTGGGTCGAGGTGAACGAGAAATGGGCCTGCCCCGGCCCTGCCGCGCTCGCCGCCGCCCGCGCCGCCGGCGTGCGTCTCGTGGCCTCCACCGACAGTCACGACGCCCGCGACGTCGGCCGCTACACCCGCGTAGCGCAGCTGCTCGATGCCGCGCCGGCACAGAACCCCGCATGATCGACTGGCTCGAGCTCGGGACGAACACCCTGCAGGTCGTGCTGCTCGTCTTCGTCGCGACCGGCGCCGTGCCCGTCGTCACCGCCGCCATCACGTTCCTCGTGGTGCCGCTGCACGCCTTCGCCAACCACAACAGGAAAGCCGACGCCCACTTCCCGCGCGTTGCGATCATGGTGCCGGCCTGGAATGAGGGCAACGTGATCGGCGCGACGATCGACAACCTCGTCGCCCTCGAATACCCGAGCGATCGCGTGCGCATCTTCGTGATCGACGACGCCTCGACCGACGACACCCCCGACGTCGTGCGCGCGAAAGCGCAGCAGTACCCGGGTCAGGTGGTGCTGCTGCGTCGCGAGCAGGGCGGACAGGGCAAAGCCCACACTCTCAACCACGGCATCGAGATCGTGCTCGCCGACACGTGGGCGGAGGCGATCCTCATCATGGATGCCGACGTCATCTTCACCCCCACCTCGCTGCGGCGCATGGCTCGACACCTCGCCGACCCGCAGGTGGGCGCCGTGTCGGCGTACATCGCCGAAGGCAGCCGCGACCCGAACTACATGACGCGCTTCATCGCGATCGAGTACGTCCTCGCTCAGCTGGCCTCCCGTCGCGCCCAGAACGTGCTCGGCGCGCACGCCTGCCTCGCGGGCGGCGCCCAGCTGCACTCCCGCGAGAACCTGGAGGGGATCGGCGGACGCATCCCCACGGGCAGCCTCGCCGAAGACACGGTCGCCACGTTCGAATCGCAGCTCAACGGCAAGCGCATGGTGTTCGAGCCGTCGGCGATCGTGCTCGCCGAGGAGCCGAGCACGATCGACGGCCTCTGGAAGCAGCGTCTCCGCTGGGCGCGCGGAAACGTGCAGGTCACCAAGATGTACCGCCGGATCTGGTTCCGCCCCTCCCGGAAGCACAACCTCGGAAGCATCATGTTCGCCGCCTCCTGGTTCAGCATCTTCCTGCTGCCCTTCGCGATGATCCTCTCGTCGATCGGGCTCGTGGGGCTGCTGCTGCTCGGCAGCGGGCTGTCGAAGGTCGTGTTCGAGCTCCTCTGGATCAGCGCGACCCTCGCCTACCTGTTCGCGATGGTGCTCGGCGTGCAGCTCGACCGACGCGTCGGACGGATGTCCTGGCGCGAGGCGTTCCTGTTCCCCGGCGCGCTGTCGTTCGTCGTGATGCTCGCGGCGCTCTTCCCCGGTCTCGTCGAGGAGCACATCCCCGCCATGTTCGGCCTCGAGCTGCTGCCAATCGGCCACATGACCCTCACCCTCATCATCTACGCGTGGATCTCGCTCTCGATGGTGGGCGCCTGGCTCGCGCGCGTTGTCGAGAAGCTGCCCGCCGGCCGGTTCCTGTCCCCCTTCCTCATCTACCTCGTGGGCTACGGACCGCTCCTCTGCGCCATCACGGCGGATTCGTACCTCAAGGAGTGGAAGAAGGCCGACACCTCGTGGGTGAAGACCGTCAAGACGGGACGCGTGACCGGATGAGGCAGCTGACGCGCCAGGAGGTCGCCCCCACGCGGGCCGAGATCCGCGCCGACACCCGGCGCGAGTTCCGTCTGCTGCTGAAGGCGGCGGTCGGGTTCCTCGTGATCGCCGGCGTGATCTGGGTGAGGGTGGTGTTCTTCGAATGAGCCGGCTGACGTGGACGCGCGTGCGCGACGCGCTGGGACGACAGCGCACCCTCTGGTACGCGGAAGTGTCCGGGCCCACGCTGCTCATGCGGCAGGCGCCATCCGCGGTGGCGCTGCTCGTCGGAATCTGCCTCTCGGCATCCCTGAGCGACCTGCCGTTCACGGAGTTCGCCGCAGCCGGCACGGGCCTCATCGCCGGGGCGACCGTCGTGGCGTTCATCGCCACGCGGGAACGGATCGACATCGGCTGGATCTCGGCGCTCATCCCCATCGCCGACCTCATCGGATTCGGTCTCTTCCGGGCGGGAACCGGCGGGGCCACCTCGCTGTTCAGCGTCTTCCTGCTGCTCCCGCTCGTGTGGCTCGCTGCGCTGCCCGGATACCGCTACGTGCTCATCGTGACGGTGCTCGGCTCGGTCATGCAGCTGCTTCCGATGATCGCCCAGGCACCCAGCTCGTCGAGCGAGTGGCTGCGGCTCGCGATCACGCCCGCCGTCTACGCGGTCATCGCGATCATGATCAACGAGATCGCCCGCAACGGCCGCATGCGCACCGCGGAAGCACAGCGGCTCGCCGCCGAGCGGGCCGCCGCCCTCGAACGCAACCAGCGCGTGCTCGAGGAGCTGCGGGAGTCGAAGCAGAACTACGGCGAGCTCGTGGAGCTGTTCCGCAGCGTCTGGAACGCGATCACCGCCCAGGCGATCATCGGCACCGATCGCTTCGGGCTCATCGTCACCTGGAATCCGGGCGCGACGATCCTCCTCGGGCGCGAGGATCTCGACACCGAATACGCGGAGCGCATCGAGACCTTCTT
>JAEYUT010000035.1 GCA_023432305.1 Actinomycetes bacterium | reverse complement strand
CCGGGCTGCTTGCCGACCGCCGAACGGGGCGAGCCGAAGTAGAAGCGCACGGCATCCGGATGCACCCGACCGACGGAGGAGATGAGCCAGCGCAGGGCGTTCGTGCGGCCGGATGCCGGCGGCCCGCCGAGCACGAACGTGCCGGAGGCCTCGAAGCTGATCGGCTCGAGCGTGTCGTCCGAGATGCCGAGCACAGGATTGCCGCCGACAGACGCGGGAAGCGTCGACGCCGGGATCTCGGTCGCGAGCGTGCCGACCTCGCGAGCAGGCGGACGACCCGTGCGCGCGATCGCGACGGCGAGCGCCGAGAGAGCCTTCGCCTGGTCAGCGACGCTCGTCACACCGCCCACGATCGCGAGCTGCGCCTCGGCTCCGTCCACGACCGCACGACCGGGGGGCGAGGTGGAGCTCAGGATGTCGGCCGGGGCGTCGAGCAGCATGTAGCCGCTCTCGTCGGCGAGACGCAGCGCCACCTTCCGCTGGAACGAGGCGGTGATGCCGCTCGGGACGCTGCCGGGGCGGTCGGCGGTGATCGCCACGTGCATGCCGAGCCCGCGGCCCTCGGAGAGGATCTGCTGGAAGACGCCGTACCAGGGGGCACGAGCAGCCCCCACCTCGAAGTCGTTCTTGAACGACGGGAAGTTGTCGACGAGCAGCAGGATGCGGCGCTCGTCGGGCGCGTTCGCGAGTCGGCGGTAGTCGACGATCGTTCCGGCGTCGACGGCCGCGTACGCCTCGCTGCGGCGGTCGAGCTCGTCGCGCAGCTGACGCAGCAGGCGCACGACGCGCTCGGGGTCGTCGCCGGAGACGATCGAACCCACGTGCGGAAGCGCTTCGAGCATGCGCAGACCGCCCGTGCCGAAGTCGAGCCCGTACACATCGACGGGACCGCCGCGCGGCGTGATTCCTGCGGCCGCAGCGATCGAGCGCAGCGCGACCGTCTTGCCCGCGCCGCTCGCGCCGAAGTACGCGATGTGCCCATCGGCATCCGGGCGGAACGCGAACTCCTGCTGACGCTGCAGCTGCGGCAGGTCGACGACACCCAGCACGAGCTCGGTGTCGGTGCGCTGGCGCAGGCGGGTGAGGTCGAACACGGGCGCGAGTTCGTCGAGCCACGGTCGGCGGGGTGCGGGAATCGCCGCCTGCTGCGCCGCCGCGACGAAGTTCGCCACCATGCGCGCCTGATCGGTGGGGCCGGGGTCGGCCTGCATGTCGGAGGCGGCCTCCTCGTCCTTGCCGGGACGCTCCCACAGGTGCTCGGCGCCGAAGCGCAGCTCGGCGACCTCGATCGACGGTGCCGGGGGCGTGTCGCTCGTCCAGCCGCCCGCATAGGCGGACTGGAAGGGGGTGAGCCGCCCGGGGCCGGTCTTCGCGATGCCGCGGCCGGGGATCGACGGGTCGAAGGTTCCGGCGATCTTGTCGCCCACGACGTCCATCGAGTCAGACTCGTCGGCCATGCGCAACGCGATGCGCAGGTTGGTGTTGGCGCGCAGGTTGTCCTTGATGACGCCCGCGGGGCGCTGCGTCGCCATGATGAGGTGGATCCCGAGCGAGCGGCCACGCTGGGCGATGTCGACGACGCCGTCGACGAACTCCGGCACCTCGCTCGCGAGCGCCGCGAACTCGTCGATCACGAGAACGAGCGCGGGCGGCGCATCCGGGTCGCCCCGCTTCTCGAGGTCGAGCAGATCCTTGGCCTTCTTGCGATTGAAGAGGTGCTCGCGGTGGTGGAGCTCGGCCCGCAGGGAGGTGAGCGCGCGGCGCACCAGGTGCGGGCTCAGGTCGGTCACGAGACCCACACAGTGCGGCAGACTCACGCAATCGGCGAACGCAGAGCCGCCCTTGTAGTCGACGAAGAGGAACGTCACGCGATCGGGGCTGTATTCGGCGGCCATGCCGAGCACCCACGCCTGCAGGAACTCCGACTTGCCGGATCCGGTTGTGCCGCCGACGAGGGCGTGCGGACCCTGAGTGCGCAGGTCGAGGTGCATCGCATCCGCACCCGCGGAGCCGACGATCGCGCGCAGCTTGCCCGCACGGCGGCGCTTGAGCGGCCCACCCGAGCGATCGGAGATGGAGTCATTCTCGCGCCAGCGCTCGATCGCGACCGATGGCGAGATCGCCATCTCCGGGCCGACGAGCGAGAGCATCATCACCGAGCGCGGCAGGTCGCTCGCGTCGGCCACGGCTGCCCCGGCGTCCGTGACGGGTGCGAGACGCTTGGCGAACCACAGCGCCTGCTCCTGCGTGACCGGCTCGGTGGCGACGTCGACGATCTCGTCGCCGAGACGCACGAGACCGACGCGCGCCGTGCGGTCCGTCTCGGCGACGACGTACGTGCGGGCGACGGCAGGAAGCTGCGTCTGGGTGGGGGCGACCCAGATCGGGTAGACGCCCGCGTCAGCAGCGCGCTCAGCGACCTGCACGAGGCGCGCGCGGTCGACGGGAGCGTCGTCCGAGATGAGCACCACGATCGCGGGGGTCGGTGCGGGCGGCGGCTTGACGGACTCGGAGGTCTCCCCCACATCCGCACCCGCGGTGAGCGCGGACTGCTGAAGGTTCTTGGCACCGCGCAACTCGGTGGATTTCGTGCGCGACGCGATGAGTTCCTCGAGCGCCGAGAGAAGAGCGCCACCGGTCGCCTGGCTGTTGGCGAGGTGCGCGACCTCGAGAGGGCTGTGCGGCGACGCCGCGTGCGGTAGCCACTTGAGCCACTCGAACTCGCTCGTCCATGTGGACGAGACGACCGCGGTGACCACGAGCTCAGCAGGAGAGTGCAGGCCCGCGAGCTGGACGAGCACGCCTCGCGCCGCGTCCGCCGCGATGCGGTGCTCGCCGGCGATGCCGAGGGCGCCGGAGAAGTACAGGTTCTCGGTGACGGGCACACCGTCGATCATCCGGAACGTGTCGCGCGTGCGACGCACGCGGTCGACGTACTCCTGGAGCCCCGTGTCCTCGTTCGTGATCGTCACCCTGTTGCGCGACTCCATCGTGCCGAGGCCGAGGTTCACGCTCAGGAACTGCCAGTGCTCGGGGCGGCGCGTCCACAGGAGCGGCCCCTGTGCGATCGCCTGCTCGTACACCTCCGCCGTCGACGGGCTCTCGGCGCGGCGAACGCGGCGCTCCTCCTCGCGCTCGGCGTTGAGGCGCTCCTCGAGGGCCGTCGCGCGCGCGTCGAACCTCTCGATGTCGAGCTTGAGTTTGCGTTTGCGCTGCGAGCGCGTGGTGAACCACGTGCCGATCATGAGCAGCGGCGCGGCGATCGCGAAGACGAGCATGAAGAGCCCGCGCTGCGGCATGACGAGCACCATGATGCCGCCGACGATCAGGGGGGCGAAGAGCGACAGCCACGGGAACGGCTGCGCATCCTGTTCGGTGGGCGGCGCCGGTGCGGGGAACTCCTCGCCCGGATAGCGCGTCTCCACGCGCGGCGAGCGGTTGAACGCCGTGGGGCCGAACTCGGGGATGCTGCTCACGGGTGCCACGTCGACCGGTGGATTGATGCGCGCACGCAGCAGCGTCGCGCCGAGGCGCACCTCGTCGCCGTTCTCGAGGTCGATGCGCTGCACGAGACCGCCGTCGACTTCGAGGCCGTTGGCGGAGTTCATGTCGACCATGCGGATCGCGGTCGGGGTCGCATCGATGCGCGCGTGCCGCTTCGACACGAGGGCGTCGGTCAGAACGAGGTCGGAGCGCGCGCCATCCCGCCCGATGTACACGGTGCCGGGGGGCAGCGCGAACTCCTTGCCGAGATCGGGCCCCTCCACGACGACGAGCCGCGCCACCGAATCCGCGCGCCCTCCGCCTCCCGCGGCGTCCGCCTCGACGAGCAGCACGTTGGCACCGGATCCGATGCCTGCCTCCGCGATCGAGAAGTCGGGTTCGAGCACACGCCCCGACGAGTCGCTCGGATCCGACACCCGCAGGGTGAGCGGTCCGCTGGGCGAGGCGCCGGCCTTCACGAGGTACGGGTCGCGTTCGGCGATGCCCGCCGCGACATCCGCGATCGTGGCGGCGGCGTCTGCGGTGACGACGATGTCGGCGTGCGGACCAGACCCTCGCTTGAGGGTGAGCTTGAGTTTCAGCGCGCGCTCCTTCGCATCGACGTGACGGGTGATCCCTCGACGAGTCGGGTGGCGAGGTCTCGTGCTGAACGTATCCGATATCGGCTCAGAATCCTTACGCGGCTCGTCGCCGCGCCACGCGCATGCTCGACGGCGTCGAGCGCCGTGGACCAGGCGGCGTCGCTCTCCGCGGGATCGACGGCGCGGCCGGAGAACACGAGCTCGTCGACCTCGACCGCGAGGCGGCTGAGAGGAGGGGCGTCAGCGGCGCCACCCTCGGCGAGCTGACGCTCGAGCGCAGCTGCGGCTCCCTGGCGCGTGACGCGCCCCGGCACCTCGTACCCGAGCTCCGAGTAGCGATCCTCCAGCTCCTCCCACGCTCCGGCTGCCTGATGCGCAGGCGGACCCGCGCGGCGCTTGCGCACGCGGCGGCTCTTGATGAACGCGATCACCAGGATCGGCCCGAAGATCACGAGGGCCACCGCGAGCACGCTGATCCCGATCGCGTACGCCCACCCGGGCAGCACGAAGGGGAGGTCGTCTTCGTCTTTGTCCTGCTGTTCGAGTTCGACGGGTGTCAGCAGATCCTCCGGTTCGTTGTCGGAGCGCGGAGGCTGACGCACCTGCGGCTGCGGCTCGCTCTGCGGCTTCGGCACCTGGTCCTGCGGCACATCCGTCTGTTCGGGTGTGGGAAGGAACGGCACCCAGCCGACGCCCTCGAAGGCGACCTCGACCCACGCGGTCACGTCATCGCCGGTGACGCTCACCGTGCCACCCCCCTCGGGCACGTCGGGCGCGAAGCCCATGACGACACGTGCGGGGTAGCCGAGGCTGCGCGCCATGAGGGCGAACGCGGATGCGTACTGCTCCTCGTCGCCCACCATCTGCGGGCGCTCCAGCAGGTCGGTGATGCGGTCGGCGCCGTGGCCGGCACGGGAGACCGCCTCGCCCGTACGACCGTGACTGAGGTAGCCCTGCATGAGGCTCAGGCGGATCGCCTCCAGCTGCTCGGCAGGCGAGGTGCTGGCACCTGCCCACTCCTGCGCCTTCGCGCTCACGACGTCGGGCACACCCGAGACGGGCGGCAGCTCGACGGCCGCGACCGGCACATCCGCGAGCTCCGGGATGGTCGGCGTCTGCTGCGTGACGACCTCGGCACGGTAGCGGTCGCCCTCGCTCACCCCCGAGATGAGCACCATGCTGCCCGTCGCGGCGTTGTAGCGCAGGCTGTCGCTGCGCGACACCACGTCGTCACCGAGGAGCTGGAAGTCGGTGGGGTACCCGACACCGGGAAGCCACACATCGGAGTACCCGACGATCTCGACCTCGATCTCGCCGCGCGCCTCCGGGGTGAGAAGCGGCGCAGCCGGCAGCGAGCGTCCGACGAGCGCGTACGAGCCGGATCCGCCGACACTCGCCGCCGCGCCCGTCACGTTCCAGAGCTTGCCCGTGAACGAATCGAGCGTCGCCATGCGGATGCGGTCCCCCTGCTGGAGGCCGTCGACCGTGAACATGACGTCGTCGACGACCTGCTTCGAGAAGTGCCGGAAGCCGGCGAGAGGGCTCGGGTAGTCGAGCGGGTCGAACGGCGGATCGATCTCCTCACGCAGCACGAAGCGCTGATCGTTCGCGGGTGCGAGCCAGTACCCCGCCCCGCCGCCCACCGCGGCTGCGAGGATCGCGATCGCGGCGGTGCCGGCGATCTTCCGCCGCAGCAGCGAGCTGTCGGCGGTCGCAGCGACGCCGCCGACAGGTTCACGCCATCCGAGCCAGATGAGCACGAGCACGGCGAACACGATGCCGCGCACACCTGCCTGGTACGCCTCCTGGGTGCCCACGAGAATGCCGACGAGGTAGAGCGCGAACGCCGGGATGATCGCGATCGCGAACCGCCAGGCGGTGCGCGGCCGCGTCGCGAGCCACCGCATCGCGAGAACGGTGGAGACGAGCGCGACGAGCCAGGTGGCCGCATACGGCACGACCGCGATGTAGACAGGCGCGCCGACGGGCGTCGAGAGCGTGAGCAGGTCAGCCCAGCCGTACACGGTGCCGATCGCGACACTCGCGAACGACTGAAGCGTCGGCACCACCCCGAAGATCGTCTGACCGGGCACCGCGATCGCGGGACCGAACACGAAGTAGGCGACGAGCGCGGTTGCGAGCGTCAGCAGGGCGCCCATCCGCAGCATCGAGGTGAGAACACCTGTCAGTGCGCCGACGAGCAGCCCCCCGATTCCCGCCGCCAGGAACGAGAACCCGCCGTACGACGGCGTGAAGCCGATGACGCCGAGCAGCGCGAGCGCGAGCAGCACGGCGACATCGAACCACGTGCGCACGCTCGGCCGGGCGCGGCGTTCGCCGCGGGCGGTCTGATCCGTCATCCCGTGATCCCCCTGAAGAGTCCGGGAAGGTCCTCGAGCTGCCCCACCGTGAGCACGGGCGTGCCGCCCATCGAGCCGAGACGCGACTGCTCGCCGAGCGCCGCGATGACCCCGAGGAACCGGGTGTCGGGCCCGAAGAGCGTCTGCACTCCACGGATCTCGCCGGGGCTCAGCTTCGATCCGCCGACCACGACCACGATGCTGGGCGCCGGGAGCCTCCGCGTGCGGTCGCGCACGAAGTCGCGCAGCGTCGGATAGCCCTGACTCTCGCCGTAGACGAGACGGCACGCGGAGTCGAGCGTCGCGGTGACGGTGCCCGTGCGCCACACACCGTGCTCGCTCACGACGCTCAGCTGCGTGCCGTCGCGGATCACCTGCGCGGCGAGCGACGACGCAGCCGAGACGGCGAGTTCGAACTCGTCCTCGCTCGCGTAGGAGGCAGCCGACGACGGCAGTGTGATGGTGATCTGCGAGCGACGGGTCTCCTGGAACTGGCGCACCATGAGCTGACCGATGCGGGCCGACGTGCGCCAGTGCACATAGCGGCGGTCATCGCCCGGGACGTAGGGGCGCAGCGCGTGGAACGCGAGATCGTTGTTGGTGATCTTCGAGGACACCTGGCCCTCGAGGTCGCGCACGAGTCCTGCAGCCGACGCCGCGAGCGGCACCGTGCGCGGGTGCACGAAGAGCTCGACCTCCTCCGCCCACGTCACCGAGCGCCGCAGCAGACCCAGCTGGTCGCCGCGAATGGATCGCGCGGGCCCCGCGACGATCACGGCACGCCGATTGGTGGGCACCTGGAAGAGCTCCTCCTGCTCCTGCTTCGGCTGCATCGCCGGGAGCTGGAACTCGGCCACCCCGCGCCCGACCGGAAGCTCCATCCGCGACGGCGCGAGCCTCCGAGGCCCGGTGTTGGTGACCACCATGCGCCCCATCGCACGATCGCCCACGACCACGCGACGGGGATTGAGCTCGATGAAGACGCCGTAGCTCGACCGGCCGACCAGGAAGAACGCCGAGATGACGAGGGATGCAACGAGCACCCACCCGAGGAAGGTGAACTCCTGCCAGCCGTAGACCGCCGAGAGCACAAGCGCGACCGCGGCGAGCGCGACGACGACCCAGCCGACCGGAGTGACGACGCCCACGACCGGTCCGAGGGCGCGCCGGACCCCACGCACCACGGGTCGCAGTGCGTTCGTCACCGCCGTCGCGAATCGACGCACGCGCTCCGCACGGGGGCGCGCCATCCGCCCGGCGCGGGTCTGGCGATCCGTCATCCGATCAGGCTGCGCGGTAGACGGGCGGTTCGATGTCGATGAGGATGCGCGAGACGACGTCCTCGGCCTTGACGCCGGCGAAGTCGGACTCCGGGTCGATCACGAGACGGTGCGCGAGCACCGGCACGGCCAGGTCGCGGACGTCGTCGGGGGTGACGTAGGTGCGCCCAGCAGAGATCGCCCAGGTCTTCACGGCGCGCGCGAGAGCCATCGCGCCGCGCATGCTCACGCCGAGGAGCACGTCACGGTGGCTGCGCGTGGCATCGACGATGTCGGAGAGGTACTGCATGACCGCCTGATCCACATAGACCTCCGAGGCGATCGCCGACATCGCGACGATCGACTCCGGCTTGATGATGGGCGACACGAGCGAGGCACGCGCACGCGTGCCCGAATCCATGAGCAGTGCAACCGCGGTCTGCGAGTCGGGGTAGCCGAGGCTCGTCTTGATGAGGAAGCGGTCGAGCTGCGCCTCCGGAAGCTTGTACGTTCCCGCCTGCTCGACCGGGTTCTGAGTCGCGATCACGAGGAACGGAGCACCCACTGAGTGACCCTCGCCGTCGATCGTGACGATGCCCTCCTCCATGACCTCGAGAAGCGCCGACTGGGTCTTGGGGCTCGCGCGGTTGATCTCATCCGCGAGCACGATCGACGCGAAGATCGGGCCGGGGTGGAACTGGAAGCGTCCCTTCGACTGGTCGTAGATCTGCACGCCGGTGACATCCGACGGAAGCAGGTCGGGCGTGAACTGGATGCGGCTCGTGGTGCCGTCGAGCGTGTTCGCGAGCGACTTCGCGAGAACGGTCTTGCCGGTCCCCGGGTAGTCCTCGAGCAGCACATGCCCGTCTGAGATGAGCGCGGTGATGACGAGACGGATGACGTGGCTCTTGCCCACGATCGCCTTGTCCACATTGGAAACGAGCTTCTGGAAGGCGTCAGCGAACCACGTCGCCTGCTCCTGAGTGACTGTCATGGTCGTCCTATCCTGTCGTAAGTCTCATGTTCCGGGGTGCACAGACCGGTCGCGCGCCGCGGTCACACGCAGATGCTGATGGAGTCGATCGGGGTCGAGATGTGCGCGATGCGGATCCATGAACCGGCGTAGAGCCCCTCGCTGATGTAGGCGAACCACACCCCGCCGGACGACCCGCGGCACATGATGTGCAGCGCGACCCCCGAGGGGAGGGTGCCGCCATTCGCGCACCCGACCTTCGCGTTGTACTGCTCATTGGTCAGGATGCAGCTCTGCGCTGACGTCGTCGTCGTGTTGGAGCGGTAGATGATCGAGGCCACCGAAGATGCCGCACTCCAGGGGGACGCGCCCGCTTTATTGAGCGCGCGCACCCGAAGGCTGTAGTCGCCGGGCCCGAGGCCGCTCAGCGAGTACGCCGTCCCCGCAACCGCGACCGCTGCTCCGCCATTCACGGACACCTCGTACGAGAGGTGTGCGGTCACCTCCGCACCTCCGCTCGGCGCGCCCCAGCTCCAGTTCACGGCGCCGTTGGGGGCGTAGCTGTTGGCGACGCTCATACTCGGAGCACCGAGCTGAGCGGGGACGACCTGGGCGTTCGCGGTGAACGACACGGGGTTCGAGACCGCGCTCGATCTGCCACCCGAGTTCTGAGCTCGAACGCTGAACTGGAACGTGCCGACGTGCGAGAGCGGCAGGTCGAGCTGGGTGCCGCTCAGCTCGCCGGAGCGGCCATCGGAGAGCGTCCACAGGTAGCTCGTCTGCCCACCGGTGCCCGCGACAGCGACCCACGTCAGGCGGACGGCGCCCGGGCGGCCCGGCCCCACCCACAGGTCGCTCGACGCGATGCCGACCGAGGGGGTGGTCGGGGTGCCGTAGGGGGTGATCGGAGCGCTCGGGGCCGACCACTCTCCGGCCCCGTGCTCGTTGATGGCCCGGACAGCGAACTGGTAGGCGGTCCCATTCGCGAGGCCGCCGATCGTGCAGGGCGTGCCAGCCTGACACGTCGTCGGGGTGGTGCCGGCCGGATCCGACATCACCTCGAACGACGTGATCGGCTTGCCATTGGTCGCGGGAGCCTGGAAGCGGATCGTCGCGGATCCGTCACCGCCGACAGCGGATCCGCCGTCGCGCTCGGGTGCGGTCGGACGGTCGGGCACGTCGCTCACGACCACGGAGATCGTGCCGCTCACTCGCCGATCAGGGTCGCGTGTCGCATCCTCGACCGTGTAGATCACCGTCACCACTCCGGCCTTGAGCGAGGCGTCCGGGGTGACGCGCACCTGCTCCGCGGTGAAGGTCACTCCACCGGGCGCACTCCCCCCGTCGAGCACCGCGTCCACGATCCGCAGTGGCTCCCCGGTCGCCTGGAACGGGTTCATGTCGTTGGCGAGCGGAGCGACGACGACCGCACCTTCCCCGCGTCGCGTCTCGATCTGATCGGCAGCTGCGACTGCACGCGGGCGAGACGACTCCACCACGAGCACCTGCACCGTCCCCGGCACGGTGAAGTCGCCCCAGCGCAATGTGACGCCCAGTTCGACTGCCGTGCCCTTCGGCGTCGAGCGCGGCGTCGAGATCGTCAGCGCCGAGCCGCTGCGCGACGCGCTGATCGCCGCGGTCGCGCCGCTCGGACCGTCGTAGGTCACCTCGCGCAGGATCTGCGCATTGGGGTGGGCTGTCGAATCGCGCAGATCCACCGTGACCTGCTCGCCCGGCTCGACGCGCACCACGGGGGTGGTGAACTCGGGAGGGGTGTCCCGGAATTCGGGATCGCCGACCACGATGGGCAGGGTGAGGGTGACCGTGTTGCCCTTCGGGTCGTCGATCGACGCGCCGTCGGTCACCGTGAACGTGATGGACGCAGGGCCGCGGTAATCGCGTTCGCCTTGGAAGGCGATCGTCCGCTCGTCGACGAACGCGGGCTCCCCGTTCGAGCGCACCGATGTGACCGTCGCAGCGTCGGTGATCCACGGCTCGCGCCCCGACGGCACGACGAGGATGTCGGAGAGCTTCCACTCGCGTCGCTCATTCATCGGCACGTACTGCGCGGGCAGGGCGGGGTCGATCGACGGGTCGGCGTCGAACTCCTCGGAGACCGCGGCGGGAACGACGATGAACGCTGTGCCGACGAGTCCCGTCTCAGGGTCGGTCAGGCGATAGGCGATCGCGTGACGCTCTGCCGCCGGCCGTACCGCGATCCGCCCCACGGCGCCCTCGACGAGTTCCGCGGAGTTCGCGTTCGGCCCCTCGAGAGTGAGCTCGAGATCCTCGTTCGACCCGCCGGGATTGAACGCATGGCCGTCGAACACATCGACCTCGACGCTCTCCCTTCCGGCGATCTCAGCGAGCGAGAGCACGACGTCACGCGCGACCGGCGGGGTGAGCGGAGCATCCTCCGAGATCTCGACGAGCACGTAGGTGACGGCCCGTCCTCCGCGGTCGTTCGTGAGCTCGTACCGCACCGAGAAAGCCTGCTCGGCATCGGGTGCGGCGATCACGAGGAACCGGCCGTCGGCGACCGACGCCTCGATGCCATCGGGCACGTCGAGGAGCTGCCCGCTCACCTCGATCGGGGAACCCTGCGGGTCCGAATCGTTGGCGGTGAGGTCGACCTGTGCAAGCCGACCCGGACGGATCGCGACCGCATCCGGAACGGCGTTGGGTGCGGCGAGGGCGTCGGGCGGGGGAATGACGGCGATGTCGATGTCTCCTGTCGCCGTCGCCCCGAAGGTGTCGAACACCTGATAGGTGAAGGAATCGGTCCCCGCTGCTCCGGGCGCGGCCTCGTAGACGAGATGTCCCGGGCCCTGTTCGATCACGGTTCCGAGCCTCGGCGCGCTCGGGAAGCGCAGCAGCTCCACCGAGTCGCCATCCGGATCGATGCGCTGCAGCGGCAGATCGATGCGGATCTGATTGCCGGCGAGCACGCGCGCGACGACGGGGGTCGGACGAGGTTCGCGGTTGCTCGCTTCGTCGACCGGCGTGACGGTGAACAGGATGGAGGCGCCGGCCGTCTCCCCGAACGCGTCGCCGATCGTGTAGTCGGCGCGGTGCTGTCCCGGCTCCGTCGGCGCCTGATAGCGGATGGCATCGCCTTGCACGAAAGCCAGCCCGCCGCTCGGCTCGGTCGCGAGCTCAGGCGCCACCATCATGCGCACGCCGTCGGGGTGGGTGTCGTTGGCGAGCACATCGACCGTCACGATGTCGCCCGCGCGCACCGTCACACGGTCGTCGCGGGCGATCGGGGGCTGGTGCCGCAGGAGAGCCGGGATGGGGACCACCGTGACGCTCGCGCTCGAGCTGAGAGTGCCGTCCGAGACCGTGTAGCTGAACGCGACTGGCTGGGTGAGCGCGGTCGGCGCGGTGACGCGCACGAGAGTCGACTGGAGAAGCTCGACGACGAGCCCCGTCGCCTGCACCTCCGCGGGCACCTGCACCTCCTGGACGGCGAGGATGCGGCCACTGGGACTCGCGTCATTCGAGAGCACGGAGACGGTCGTGGGCTCGTCGCCGCGCAGATAGACGGTGTCGGTCACCGCGATCGGAGCCGTGTCGTCGGCAGGTCGTTCCCGCACATCGACGCGAATCAGACCTGTCGTCGAGTGCGCGCCGGCGCTCACCGTGTACATGATGTACCGCACGCCTGGCTCGGCTCCGACGACCCGCACCTGCCCCCGATCCGCATCGAGGGAGACCGTGGTGTCGTCACCCGGCTCATCGACCGACACGAGCAGGAGCTCGCCTCCCGCCGGCGAGATGTCGTTGACGAGCGGAGCGACGATCACCGCCTCGCCGGCGAAGACGCTCGCGAAGTCCGGGGTCGCCACCGGGCGCAGGGTGCCTGTCGGCTGCACGTCGACGACGAGCGTCCCCGCAACCACGGCGCCGCGTCCGTCGGAGACCTGGAAGGCCACCTCCTTCGGTCCGAGCTCGGCGGAGAGGTGGGTGAACGTGATCGAGCCGTCGGGAGCGAAGCGCACCAGGTCGGAGGATCGCGGCGTCGCCGAGATGACGGTCAGGTCGTCGCCGTCCGGATCGCGCCAGTTCGGCAGCACGTTGTATGAGACCGTCTGACCCGCCTCGACGGCGACTCCCGATCGACGCAGCTCGAGCGGTGGTGTGTTGTGCTCGTCCGACACGACAGCGGCGATGACGTCGGCGCTCGCAGAGCCACCGCGTCCGTCATCGAGGGTATAGCCGAAGCGGATCGACCCGACGAAGCCGGGCGCAGGGGTGAACTGCAGCGCGCGACCCCCGTCGATCGGCTCGAGGCGCCCGGTCGATTCGGCGACGGGAGTCGTCGAGGAGACGACGAGCACGTCGCCGTCAGGGTCGGAGTCGTTGTCGAGCACCGAGAGGATCGTGGTTCGACCGGGACGGATGCCGAACTCGTCGTCGAGCGCCACCGGCGGGCGGTTCGCGTCCGATCGCTCTGCGAGCGCGTCCTCGAAGCTCTGCTGCGCCGACTTGTCGTCGCCCGCCTCCTCGGTCTGCTCATCCTCCGGCGGGGTCACGTCGTCCCAGTTGTCGACGAGGCGCAGGTTCTCGGCGGGCAGCCAGACGTTGCCGTTCGCGAGGTCGTTGAGTGCGACGACCTGCCGATTGACGCGGAAGGCCAGCTTCCCCGTCGGCTCGGCGATGTCGTACGACTCCGGGTCGCCGCCGTCGCACACGAGGAGGTAGCGCTGGGCATGCCCCCACGCCGAATGAGCGCAGCCATCGACGACCGCTGGGGCGGCGACACCTGAGGCATCGGGAGCCGGTGAGGCGCCGGAGGCGAATGAGCTCACCTCTCCCGTCTCCAGGTCGACCCGGACGAGAGCATCGCTGGTTGCGACATGGGCGGCGGGCGATGCCGCACTCGTCAGCTGCAGGGCACGCGCGGGTGAGCTCCCGAGGTCGGCGATGCGTCCATCGCCCCAGACGAGCTCGTTCGTGGAGAGATCGAGCACGACCGGGATCTCACCGACGGCGGCCAATTCGAACGCGCCCACCCGGGGGAAGCTCGTCGTCTCCGGCGCGGCGGCGATGTTGTCGATCCGATGCAGAAGGCCGTCTTCGCGTGAGACCGCGAGGATGGCGCCCCCGTTCGTCACGACAGCACGACCACCCTCCCCCAGCTCGAGAAGCGGCGGTGCGGCAACAGGGTCGAACGCGAGATCGCCCGTGGAGGGGATCGCCCAGACCGCCCCGCCCGCCCCGACGATGGCGATCACCCCGCCGCCGAACGCGACCTGCGACCCCACCGGGACCGTCACAC
>JAEYUT010000273.1 GCA_023432305.1 Actinomycetes bacterium | reverse complement strand
GGAACAGGACGTTCGCGCCATCGAAGGATGGCGGCGCGGCCGCCTCGGGAGGGGCGATGCGAGTGGGCACGGCGGCGCTTCCGCTGGGGGTCGTCGACGCCGTCGGCTGCGCCTCGGAGTCGCCCCCTGCGCCGAAGACGAGGATGCCGACCACGACGGCGACACCCACGACGAGAGCGAGAGCGCCGACGACGATGCTCGCCACGAGTGCGCCCCGAGATCGCGCAGGGGCGGGCGCCTCCGGCTCGGGCGGCGGGGCACTCTGCTGCACCGCAGGGCTCGCTGCCGCGTCGGGCGACGGCGACGTGAGGCCCGGCCCCCAGGGGCGCACCACCGTCGCCTCCTCGACCGAACCAGCCGACGCGGGCGTTGCGGGACTCACGAACATCCCCCCGGGCGGCGGCGTGACGACCACGGCAGCAGGCTGAGACAGCGGCTGCGCCTCGATCGTCTGCACCTGGCGCACGCGGGTCTCGTCGGCGTCATCGCCCTCGGGGGCGCGGGCAGGCGCCTCCATGTGCATGTTGGGAACCTCGAGCTCCGTGCGCGCATACCCGAGCTCCATCTCGACCCGCTGCAGCGCCCGGCCGAACTCGAGTGCGCTCGCGAAGCGCTCCTCACGCCGCGTCGCCATTCCCTTGCGCAGCACGGCGATGAGCGAGGCGGGCACATCCGTGCGCGTCATGGGCGTGATCGCTCCGCGCTCGATCCGACCGATCAGATCGAGCGGACCATTGGGGCGCCCAGGGATCTCGAACGGCGTCTGGCCGGCGAGCACCGTCCAGATCGTCGCAGCGAGCGAGAAGACATCGCTGCGCACATCCGGATCCGCGACGTCCTCGAACATCTCCGGCGGCGACCACGGAACCGACAGCCCCACCGGACCGCTCGTCCCGGTCGAGCCCGTCTCGTCCATCGCCGCCGTGACAGCGGTCGTCGTGGTGGTGTGGGAGGCGATCGCGTCATCGACAGCCGACGAGATGCCGAAATCGGTGAGCGCGGGCCATCCGTAGTCGTTGCTGAGCACGTTGGCCGGCTTGATGTCGCGGTGCAGGATTCCGGCGAGGTGCGCGGTGTGCACCGCACTCGAGAGTCGCACGCCCGTGCGAAGGGCGTCGAGCACCTCGAGGGGCGACCGGCGGTAGCGCTCGCCGAGGCTGGGGCCCGAGCAGTACTCCATGACGAAGTACGGGCGGTCCCCCGCGGCGACGTCGGCGTGATAGATCGTGACGATGTAGGGGTGCGTCGAAAGCTGCGCCATGAGGTTCGCCTCCGCGGCGAACGCGGCACGATTCTCGGGCGTGAGCTCATCGAGGATGAGCACCTTCACCGCGACACGGCGCTTCGGCAGCGCCTGCTCGTACAGGAAGACATCGGAGAATCCCCCCGAGCCCAGCAGCCTCACGAACGTCAGACCCGGGATCTCGGGAGGGGCCGAGGCAGCGCGGCGCATCAGCGCTCCTCGATGCGGAGCACGACGCCGCCGAGATCGATGGAGGCACCGGCGATGACCGGCATCGGCTCACCCGCACGGAGCTTGTGCGTCTCCCCCGCGGCGGACGTCACCGAGGTGCCGTTGCGCGAATGCAGATCGGTGACGACCACGGTGCCGCCCTCGAGCGCGATGCGCACGTGCGAGCGCGAGATGTCCTGCTCGGGGCTCGTGACGGTCACGAGACGAGGCAGCTGCGCCGCGGGAACGCCGGACACGGACGGGGAGCGCCCGACGATGACCGCCTGCTCGAGCGACTCGTGGGAGCCGTCCGGGAGCACGAGGATCGGCTGCGGCCCGACGGGCGCGGACGACGGCGCCTCTGCGGAACGCGAGGTGCGACCTCGCCGCCCCGTCATCATCACGGTGGCGCCGTCGATGTCGCTGCCTGCAGGTGCCGGCAGCGTCGCATCCGCCGCGCTTTCGGCCTCGCCCTCGGACAGAACGGCCGCCTGCTGCACCGAATGGTAGATGGTGTCGCCGAACAGGTAGTCGTAGGCCGGCGTCGACTGGGCGTCGGGCTCCGCGCCGGGCTCGGGTCGGGACGCCGCCTCGGGCTCGTGGTGGGCGTCATCCTCGTCGGTGGCGATGTAGGTCGCCTCGATGATGTCATCCTCCACCGGATCCGGTTCGGACATCGGAGCGGGCGCAGGCGCAGGGGCAGGCGCCACGACAGTTGCAGGCGCGGCGGCCTGGGGCGCGACGACGCCTCCCAGCACCACCCGACTCGCGCGCACGACCCCGGAACGGATCGGGAACGCCTCGCCTCCCGAACCGGGAAGCTCCATGATGACGTCCATCGAGGGCAGTGAGCGCTCGATCCACGTCGTCGCTCCCACGCCCGAGACCTCCTCACCACTCGCTCTCACGACGGCCTCTCCGCGAACGAGGATCTGAGCACCATCGGCGCGCAGCTCGACGAACGCGAACGCCGGCGTCGCGAGCAGCCCATTCTCCGTGAGCACCTCGAGCAGGACGGGTGCGCTCGCCTCCCCCTGCAGCACCGCCCACAGCCGATCGACCGTCGAGGGTTCGAGAGAACCGCCGAGGCACAGAACCCGGTCCGGGCTCACGAGAGAGATCCAGCCGTCGGTCGCGGCGGTGTAGCGATACGTCACGGTCATGCCCTCGGGATCGTGTCTTCGAGAAGACGCGGGTCACGGTCCAGCGTCTCGTCGGGGTCCAGGCGATCATCGACGAGCTCCGACTCGACGACGACCACGGTCACGTTATCGCGCCCCCCGGAGGCCACGGCCGCCCCCACGAGCCGCTCCGGCAGAGTGAGGCTGAGGTCGCCGTCGGCGACCCGCTCCTCGTGGAAGCCGATGATCCGCGCGATCTCGCGATCATCGAGCTCCTTCGTGAGCCCGTCGCTGCACACGAGGAACATCTGGTGGCGTCGCACTGGCAGCAGCCAGATGTCGGCATCGACATCCGGATCCGCGCCGAGCGCACGCGTCACCAGGTTGCGCTGCGGATGCCGCGCAGCCGCCTCAGCATCGATCATGCCCGCGTCGAGAAGCTCCTGCACCGCCGAGTGATCGACGCTCTGCTGGATGAGGGTCGAGCCATCCCAGATGTAGGTGCGTGAATCGCCCACGTTGAACGTCATCCAGTGCGGACCCCCGCCAGGAAGCTCCACGAGAGCCACACCCGTCAGGGTCGTCCCGGAAATCGCTCCGCGCTGCAGGCTCTGCACTGCATCGCTTGCGGCGCGCACAGCACCGAGCACCTCCGCCGGTCGCGCAGCCCCCGCGGGTCGCGCGTCTGCGAACGCCGCGATCGCCGCCTGACTCGCGCGATCGCCGTCCGCATGACCGCCCATCCCGTCGGCCACCACCCAGAAAGGCGCAGCCGCGAGGAAGCGGTCCTCATTCGAGGCCCGCACAGCGCCCGCGTGAGTGACCCCCGCGTACCGCAGCGAAACCGCGGTCTCGCCGATCGCGAGATCCTCGAGAATCTCCACCAGGCTCCTCCATCCGCTCGCGGTCAGGTCAACCTAGCAAGGCGGCCGCACCGGCGCGCAGTCCCCTCTCGGGGGAGTGCTCCCCGAAGAAGAGCTCAGACGACGCGATCGACGCCCAGGAGATACGAGCCGAGCTCGACGACGGCCCCATCCGGAACCGGCGAGAACTCGGTCGAGGTGACCTTCGCGCGCTGGCGGCTCGCGACGACGGCGACGCCGTTGGTCGAGCTCAGGTCGAGAACGAAGAGCCCGCCCTCATACGGCAGGAACAGCGCATGATTCTTGGAGACGGTCTTGTCGCGGTCGACGACTGTCACCAGCCGCGCACCCGGGAAGCCCTCCACATCGAAGGGCTTCCGACCGATGACGACCGCGCGGTCCACCGGCAGCCGCGTGCCGTCGGCAAGCAGCAGCACCCATCCCGACATGACATCCGGCATCGCCCCGCCGGGGAAGAACACCGGCTCCGACGGATCGCGCGGCGGGACGCCGTGCCCGACGACGCGCGTGTGCGTGTCGACCAGCCCCGATGCGTCGTCGTCCTGAAGCCACGGCGGACGCAGGACAGGCTGCGAGGGTTCGAAGAAGCCAGGCGTCCGGTCGCTCATGTCTGCATCATTTCGAGGCGCCGCTCGCGCGTCAAGCGCGCTCGCCGTCGTCCGACGATTCGGCCGCCTTCGACGCGCTCTCGACCGCCTCCGGTGCGACCTTCATCTTGATGAGGCTCGCGACCACCGCGACGGCCATCGCCGCGACGATGACGATGAGCGACGTCCAGGTGCTGATCTCCGGAGCCCACTCGATGTGCTGACCGCCGTTGATGAACGGCAGCTCGTTCTCGTGCATCGCGTGCAGCACGAGCTTCACGCCGATGAACCCCAGAATGAAGGCGATGCCGTACTTCAGGTACTCGAGCTTGTCGACGAGGTCGCCCAGCAGGAAGTACAGCTGACGCAGACCCATGAGCGCGAACACATTCGCCGTGAACACGATGAACGGGCTCTGCGTGATGCCGAAGATCGCGGGGATCGAGTCGAGCGCGAACAGCACATCCGTCGTGCCCAGGGCGATGATCACGATGAGCACGGGCGTGAACACCTTGCGCCCGTCGATGACGGTGCGGATCTTCGCGCCGTCGAACTCGTCCGTCATGCGCACGCGCTTGCGCACCCAGCTGATGAGACGACTCTCGGTCTCGACCTCGTCCTCGGCGCCCGTGCGGGCCTGCTGGATCGCCGTGTACACGAGGAACGCACCGAAGATGTAGAAGACCCAGCTCCACTGCTCGATGATGACCGCGCCGATGAGGATGAAGATGCCGCGGAAGAGCAGCGCGAGGATGATGCCGATCATGAGCATCTCCTGCTGGTACTTACGCGGCACGGAGAAGCGCGACATGATCAGCAGGAACACGAACAGGTTGTCGATCGACAGGCTGTACTCGGTGAGCCAACCGGCGATGAACTGGCCGCCGTGCTCGGCGTCGCCGAGCACGAACATGAGGCCCGCGAAGATCAGTGCGAGGAGCACGTAGAACGCGATCCAGAGGGCCGATTCGCGTGTCGACGGCACGTGAGGGCGCTTGAACGCGATGAACAGGTCGAACGCGAGGATGAGAGCCAGCACGACATACGTGCCCACTTCGAACCAGATGGGGAGTGCCAGCTGCACGGGGTTCCTTTCGAAGGATATGGAGAAGCCTCGAACGTCTCTCCCGCGCGGCGTGCCCTGATGTGAGCGGATGCCGCGGTCGCGACCGGGGCTGCGGCATCGGAGCCCGTGATGACGGTCGCGACGAGGTGGGATACTCCCCTTCGCGTCGGCCAGTCTACCCACAACGATCAGCTTGCGGTCGGCGACGACCCGTATTCTGATCTCCCCCCGTCATCCCCCTCAGGAGCCAGCACCCGTATGAGCGAGCCCACCCTCAGTGAGAGCACCCGCGTCTTCCGTCAAGCACCCTGGACCGGCACGGTCGGCTATCTGATCTTCTTCAGCCGCTGGCTGCAGGCGCCCCTGTACCTCGGGCTCATCGTCGCGCAGGTGATCTACGTGATCGTCTTCATGATCGAGCTGTGGCACCTGGGCGAGGAGGCGATCGGGCACTGGCCGCACGTCGACGAGGCGACGATCATGCTCGGCGTGCTCGGTCTCATCGATGTGGTGATGATCGCGAACCTGCTCATCATGGTGATCATCGGCGGTTACGAGACCTTCGTCTCGCGCATCAATGTGGATGGTCACCCCGACCAGCCCGAGTGGCTGAGCCACGT
>JAEYUT010000270.1 GCA_023432305.1 Actinomycetes bacterium | reverse complement strand
GGCCTCGCGCTCGGCGAGGGACCGCTCGCCGACGGGACGTACACCGTGAGCTTCGACTCCGACGTCCCGGTGGTCGCCGGTGTCCGCGCTTCGACGACCCCCGCCGGGCCCGAGGGCGCGAGTCGCCCCGGCCCGATCGACCTCGCATGGTTCCCGTCCGCAGTCGCGCTGCGGGCGGACACCCTCATCGCGACGGCCGCCGCATCGGCACCCCTGCTCACCCTCGAGAACTCCTCCGACGTCGATCGCACCGTCGTGATCGAGCCCCAGACCGGCGCATCCCCGATCGAGCTCGTGGTGCCGGCCGGCGGATCGAGCAGCGTCGCCCTCGCGCCGGGCACAGGCCACCTGCTGCGCGACGTCTCCGGCATCCGCGCGGGCATCTCCTACGCCAGCACGGGCGAGCTCGCCGCACAGAGCATCCGCTCACCGCGACAGGCGGAGACCTCCATCGTCGTCAGACCCTGACGACCGCATCACCGCTCAGAAATGGCGGAAGCGCTCCGGCGCGAGATCCCACGGATCCTTGCCCAGCAGCTCCGCCACGGCACGGAACACGCAGCTCTCGATGTACGAGCGCCGGTGCCAGTCGTCGTTGCGGTGCAGGTGCGCGAGCCGCTGGATCGGAACCCGGAACAGCACCACGCGCGAATGCGCGCGGTCGATCCGCCAGCGCTCCACGCCATCCGGATGCGCCGGCGCGGGAGGCAGGGCCATGACATCGAACCGCACACTCGCGAGCTCATCAGGCCACACGGTCCGCAGATACTCCACCGCCGACGCGACGCACGAGTCGAAGAAGTCGAGACGGGTGTGCAGCATGGGCAGGTGAGGGCCCGTCACCGCAGAGCGGATCCCGCGGCCGTGGCGGTCGCGGTAGCCCGTCCGAGACGAGACACGACGCGTGGAGCGGGGCATACGGCAAGTCTAGGCGCGACGGGAGGCGTAGGCTCGGAGCGATGAGTGCTCGACCGTGCAGCAAGGTGGCCTGCGGCCGCGACGCTGTCGCGACCCTCACCTACGACTACGCGGATGCGATGGCCGTCCTCGGCCCGCTCGCCATCCGCCGGGAACCCCACTGCTACGACCTGTGCACCGTGCACGCCGAGCGGCTGTCCGCCCCTCAGGGCTGGCGCATCGTGCGGCACGTCGAGGTGAGTGGGCTACAGTCGTGACCCGTGAGCACCACTGACCTCTCCGCTTTTGTCAAGGCCTACGACGTCCGCGGGCTGGTCGGCACGCAGCTGACCGCCGAGGTCGTCGAAGCGCTCGCCGCCGGATTCGTCGACGAGCTGCACGCGGCAGGAAGCGCCGTCATCGTCGGCCACGACATGCGCGACTCGAGTCCCGAATTCGCCGCCGCCTTCGCCCGCGGCGCCACCACCCGCGGAGCCGACGTCATCAGCATCGGACTGTGCTCCACCGATGAGACCTACTTCGCCTCCGGGAGCCTCGACGCACCCGCGGCGATGTTCACCGCGAGCCACAACCCCGCCACATACAACGGCATCAAGTTCTCGCGCGCGGGCGCGCAGGGCATCTCGCTCGACACCGGCCTCGCCGCGATCCGCGACCGCGCTCAGGCCTACCTCGACGCCGGATCCGTCCCTGCCGTGGAGACGCCCGGTCAGCTCACGACGCGCGACGTGCTCGCCGACTACGCCGCGCACCTGCGAGGCCTCGTCGACCTGTCCGGCATCCGTCCGCTGCGGGTCGTCGTGGATGCAGGCAACGGCATGGGCGGCCTGACCGTGCCCGCCGTGCTCGGGACCGCCGCAGGGCTGCCGGAGCTCCCGCTCGAGATCATCCCGCTCTACTTCGAACTCGACGGCACCTTCCCCAACCACGAGGCGAACCCCCTCGAGCCCGCCAACCTCGTCGACCTGCAGAAAGCTGTCATCGAGCACGGCGCCGACCTCGGGCTCGCGTTCGACGGGGACGCCGACCGTTGCTTCGTGGTCGACGAGACGGGCGCTCCCGTCACGCCGAGCGCCGTCGCCGCGATCGTCGCACAGCGCGAAGTGGCGCGCGTGCGCGCGGCGGGCGAGACGGGTGACATCTACGTCATCCACAACCTCATCACCTCGTCGTTCGTCCCGGAGGCGATTCTCGCTGCGGGCGCCATCCCGGTGCGCACCAACGTGGGCCACTCGCTCATCAAGGACCGCATGCACGAGACAGGTGCGGTGTTCGGCGGCGAGCACTCCGCGCACTACTACTTCCGCGACTTCTCGGGTGCCGACAACGGCATGCTCGCGGCCATGCACCTGCTCGCCGAATTCGGCGCCCAGTCGCAGCCGCTGTCGCAGTTCGCCGCCGAGTATGACCCCTACGCGCTCTCCGGGGAGATCAACTCGACGGTCGCCGACATCCCCGCCGCCTACACGCGCATCGTCGACGCCTTCGCCGGCCGCGGCGAGTTCGACGAGCTCGACGGCCTCACCGTCACCGGCGCGCCCGATGAGGGCTTCTGGTGGTTCAATGTGCGCCCCTCGAACACCGAGCCGCTGCTGCGGCTCAATGTCGAGGCCGCGACCGACGCGCAGATGGCGGCGATCCGCGACGAGGTGCTCGCGCTCATCCGCGCCTGACCCCCTCCGGAACGGCTGTGCAGGAATCCCGATCGGCGGTCCTGCATAGCCGAAGCCGCAATGGTGAGAGTCGGAGGTCGGGCGGGACCGGACGCAGGTAATGTTCGGCCGCGCCTGCGAGAATGGGGACATGAGTGTCTCCACCTCCACCGCCCTGCCCTTCAAGGTCGCCGACCTCGGCCTTGCCGAGGCGGGTCGTCACCAGATCCGTCTCGCCGAGAACGAGATGCCCGGCCTCATGTCGCTGCGTGAGGAATTCGGTCCCAGCCAGCCCCTCAAGGGTGCGCGCATCGCCGGTTCGCTGCACATGACGGTGCAGACCGCCGTGCTCATCGAGACGCTGACGGCACTCGGCGCGCAGGTGCGCTGGGCGAGCTGCAACATCTTCTCCACCCAGGACGAGGCCGCTGCGGCGATCGCCGTGGGACCGACCGGCACGGTCGACGCTCCCGCGGGTGTTCCCGTGTTCGCCTGGAAGGGCGAGACGCTCGAAGAGTACTGGTGGGCGACGTCGCAGATCTTCGACTGGAGTGCGGAGGCGGCCGCCGATGGTGCCGACTGGACCGGCCCGAACCTCATCCTCGACGACGGCGGAGACGCGACCCTCCTCGTGCACAAGGGCCGCGAGTTCGAGCTCGCGGGCGCCGTGCCCGAGGCGCAGGCGGGCGACAGCCACGAGTGGACGATCATCCTCGACACGCTGCGTCGCTCGCTCAGCGAGGACCCGCACCGCTGGACGCGCATCGCCGAGGGCATCCAGGGTGTCACCGAGGAGACCACGACCGGCGTGCACCGGCTCTACGAGCTGCACCGCGACGGCGAGCTGCTGTTCCCCGGCATCAACGTCAACGACTCGGTCACGAAGTCGAAGTTCGACAACAAGTACGGCATCCGCCACTCGCTCCCCGACGGCCTGAACCGCGCGACCGACATGCTCATGGGCGGCAAGGTCGCGTTCGTGTGCGGCTACGGCGATGTCGGCAAGGGCGCGGCGGAGGCGCTGCGCGGCCAGGGTGCCCGCGTCATCGTCTCGGAGATCGACCCGATCTGCGCCCTGCAGGCCGCGATGGACGGCTTCCAGGTCGCGCGCATCGAGGACGTCCTCGGCGAGGCGGACTTCTTCATCACGACGACCGGCAACAAGGACGTCGTGCGACTCGAGCACATCCTGAAGATGAAGCACCTCGCGGTCATCGCGAACGTGGGTCACTTCGACAACGAGATCGACATGGCCGGCCTTGAGTCGCTCGAGGGTGCCGAGAAGATCGAAATCAAGCCGCAGGTGCACGAGTGGCGTCTGCCGAGCGGTCGCAGCGTGCTGGTGCTCTCCGAGGGTCGCCTCATGAACCT
>JAEYUT010000213.1 GCA_023432305.1 Actinomycetes bacterium | reverse complement strand
GGTCGACGTTCTCCGCGGGAACCTCGATGATGAGGTCGCCCTGGGTGACATTGAGCTTCAGATACTTCTTCGTCTCACCCTTGATCACGCGGTCCTTGACCTCGATGATGGTTGCCGCACCGTGATGGGGGTAAACGACCGTCTCGCCGACCTCAAAGAGCATGGAGTTATTCCTTCCGCAGACCTTTGATTTTATCACAGTCCCCGGTCGCGGGCCGGGTCGCGCGTGAGCACCCCGAATCAGCCGCTAGGCTTGGGGGTGCTTGATGTCTACAGCCGGGAGGATTCCGTGAGAGTACGTGCCGTTGCCGCTATCGCGCTGAGCGGAGCGCTCGCACTCGGCCTTTCTGGATGCAACGTGATCGGGCACGCGCCCGCCGCGACGATGTACCAGTACGACCCGAGCGACGGCGTGAGCGTCGACCTGGGTGCGCTCACCCTCGGCAACCTCATGATCATCAGCGAGGACGGCGAGCTCGGCAGCCTGGTGGGCAGCGCGAGCAACCTCAGCTCCGAGGACATCGAGTTCACCTTCCAGTGGAAGGTCGACGACGCCTGGTTCTCGGTCGACCTGGTCGCCGCCGCCAACGGACGCACCGACTGGGGCTTCGGCGAGGGCGCCATCGTGCAGCTGTCGCCTGTCGCCATCCCCGGCGCCATGATCGAGGCGTCCATCGTGGCCAACGGCGAGACGAAGTCCGTCTACGTTCCCGTTCTCGACGCCACGCTCGCCGAGTACGAGGACCTCATCCCGGTTCCCGCCCCCGAGATCGAGGTCGAGGTCGAGGAGATCGAGGTCGAGACCGAGGTCGAGACCCCCGCTCCGTAACCAAAGAGAGCTTCCGCGCATCCGCGCGATCGAGAGCCCCGCTTCGGCGGGGCTCTCGTCATTCCCCCGCCGACTCGAAGCGATATCCGAGGCCGCGCACCGTCACGAGCAGGCGCGGCGCAGAGGGGTCGGGCTCGATCTTCGCCCGAATGCGCTTGATGTGCACGTCGAGGGTCTTGGTGTCCCCGAAGTAGTCGGCGCCCCAGATGCGATCGATGAGCTGACCCCGCGTGAGGACGCGGCCCGCGTTGCGCATGAGGTACTCGAGCAGCTCGAACTCCTTCAGCGGCATGGGCGTCTCGACGCCCGCGACCGTCACCACATGGCGGTCGACATCCATCCGCACCGCCCCCACCTCGACGATCGCATCATCGACGGCGACCGACTCCTCCACCCGTCGCCGCAGCACCGCACGGATGCGCGCGATGAGCTCGCGGGTCTTGTAGGGCTTCGTAACGTAGTCGTCGGCGCCGAGCTCCAGACCCACGACGATGTCGACCTCGCTGTCCTTCGCGGTGAGCATGATGATCGGCACGTTCGATATCGCACGGATCGCCCGGCACACCTCGGTGCCGGGAAGCCCCGGCAGCATGAGGTCGAGAAGGACGAGATCGATGCCGCCCGATTCGAACACGGCGATCGCGTTGCGACCGTCTGCGGCATGAACCGTCGCATAGCCCTCGCGCTCCAGAAGATACGCGAGCGGCTCCGCGAGCGACGGCTCGTCTTCGACGATCAGGATGCGGGTCACGCGGATTCTCCGGGGGTCGGCTCGGCGAGGGACGCGTCGGCCTCGGGCAGACGGATGGTGAACGTCGAGCCGCGCCCCGGCTGCGACCACACCCGCACATCCCCGCCATGGTTCTGCACGATGTGCTTCACGATCGCGAGGCCGAGCCCCGTGCCCCCCGTCGCACGGCTGCGGGCCGCATCCACGCGGTAGAAGCGCTCGAACACGCGCTCGCGATCCGCCTCCGGGATTCCGGCGCCCTGGTCGGCGACGGCGATCTCGACGCTGCCGTCGCGGCGCGTCACCCCGACCCCCACCCGCGCGCCGTCGGGCGAATGCTGGATCGCGTTGACGACGAGGTTGCCGACCGCGGTCGCGAGCAGCGCCTCGTCGCCCCACACCGTCGCGTCGCCCTTCGCGCGCACGGCGATCTCGATGCCGTGCGAATCCGCCGCGACGCGATGCGCATCGACCGCCTGCGCGATGATCTGCTTGATGCTCACCAGGCGCGCATCGTCGAGCACATCGCTCGCCTGGAGCCGACTGAGCTCGATGATCTCGTGCGTCATCTGACGCAGCCGATCCGTCTCGATGCCGAGACGCTTCGCGAAGCGGCGCACATCCTCGGGCGAATCCGCAGCGGATTCGAGCGCCTCCGAGAGCACCCCGATCGCGCCGATCGGGGTCTTCAGCTCGTGCGAGATGTTGGCGACGAAGTCACGCCGCACCTCCTCGAGACGCTGCGCCTCGGTGCGATCCTCGGCCAGCACGAGCACGAACCGCAGCCCGAGCGGCGCAGCACGCACCAGCAGATGGCTCGTCACCTCGGTGAACGGGCCGCGACGCACCTGCAGCTCGGTGGTCTCGGCGACGCCCGTGAGGCGCACCCGATCCACGATCTCGATGAGGTCGTCGTCGGTGAGCGAACGGTTCGCCACGAGCCCGAGAGCCACCGCAGCCGGCGAGAAGCTCAGCACGTTGTTGGAGGAGTCGAGCACCATCCCCGGCGCGTCGAGCGCGTCGATGACCGCCTCGACCCCGTCGGGAACCGTCGGGTGCGCGACCGACGCGGCACGGCGTCCTCGTGCGTGCGCCGTCACCACGGCGACCGAACCGCCGACCCCCACGGCCATCCCGAAGCCGAGAGCCGCGGGCACGAGCCAAGCCGCCTCCATACGATTAGATTAGGCGGCACAGCCAGACCGGCCGCCACCGGATGCGGAGGTTCCGCGCGGTTTCGCGGGACGTTCACACCCTGGTCACCAGATGTTCACCTGGGGGCGAGACGGTGGCACAGCGGAAGGCACATGGGCAGCCGCATGCCCGCGATGTACGTCGGCCAGAGGCCGACGAGGAGAGGACGACCCGAATGCGCGAAGTATTCCAGCAGGAGCTGCGCGAGGTGCAGGACCGACTCGTGGAGATCTCGGCGCGCGTCGCCGACTCGATCGACAACGCCACGCGCGCCTTCAACGAGTCGGACGTGTCGCTCGCCGAGGAGGTCATCGAGAACGACCGCCACATCGACGTGCTCGCGGCGGAGCTCGACGAGCTCGCGATCACGATCCTCGCCCGCCAGCAGCCGGTGGCTCGCGACCTGCGGATCGTGGTGAGCGCGCTGCGGGTGAGCGCCTCGCTTGAGCGGATGGGCGACATGGCCGAGCACATCGCACAGCTCGCGCGCTACCGCTTCCCCGAGAAGGCTGTCCCCAAGGGACTGCGCTCGACGTTCCGCGAGATGGGCGCGCTCGATGTGGACATCGCGCGCAAGCTCACCGAGCTGCTGCGCACCCAGGACCCGAAGATCGCCGAGCACATCCGCGACGAGGACGACAAGGTCGACGCCCTGCACCTGGCCGTCTTCGACAAGGTTCTGGGCGAGACGTGGAAGGGCGAGACGGCGGCGACCGTGGATGCGACGCTCGCGTCGCGCTATCACGAGCGCTTCGCCGACCACGCCGTCTCGATCGCGAAGAAGGTGCAGTACCTGGCCACGGGCGACTGGGTGGGCGCCGACGACTGAGCGGGGCCGGCTCCCCTACTCTGGGTGACGTGACAGCCGCATCCGACGCGCGCCCGCTGGGCGACCCCACTCCCGACTACCGCGATGCCGAAGCGCGCCTGCTGGGGCTCACGGGCCTTGAGCGCAGCGACGACCGCATGGTCGAGGTGCCGGGCACCGACATGCGCCTGCACGTCATCGAGATCGCCGGGGACGACCGCATCCCCGTGCTCCTGCTGCACGGCATGGCCGCCGTCACTGCCGCCGCGATCCCCCTCATCCCCGCGTTCGACGGGCGCCGGGTGATCGCCCCCGACTGGCCTGGCCACGGCCTCTCGGACGCCGGCACCATCCCCGAGTTCGGGCTTCGGGATGTGCCCGTGCCGCTGCTCGACGCGGTGCTCGCCGACGCGGGGGTCGAGCGCGCGCACCTCGTGGGGCACTCGATGGGGGCGCAGTTCGCGCTCTACTACGCGCTCGAGCGCGCCGAGAAGGTCGCGAGCCTCACGATCCTCGGAGCCCCCGGCGTCGCGCTGCCGGGCACCCGCGCGCCGTTCTCGATGCGCCTCATGGCGTTCCCCGGGCTCGCGAACCTCTTCACCGCACCGGTGTCGCGCGCCCGCTACGGGCGCAACAGTGCGATGACGCTCGGGAAGGGCACCGTGGACGCATGGCCGCGCGAGCTCGTCGACGTCGGCTGGCTCGCCTCGCTGCGCGACGAATTCCGCGTCACCGCACCGCGGTACTACCGCAACCTCGGCCGCCCGGAGCTGACCCTCACGCCGGGCGAGCTCGCCCGCATCGAGGCGCCCGTGCACGCACTCTGGGGCGCGAACGACGTGTTCATGAGCGCGGCGGAAGGCCGCGAGCGGCTCACCGGCATCCCCGACCTCACCTTCACCGAGGTGCGCGGCGGTCACGCCCCATGGCTCAACTCGCCGCTCGAATCCGCCGAGGCGGTGCGCGCGTTCCTGCGGGAGCTGCCGTGACGACTCCGAGACAGCGACGGCCCGCACCCGGGTTCCCGGGTGCGGGCCGTGCTGGTCGATCCGATCAGCGTGTGGCGGATCAGACGATCGGCTTCACGCCCTTGCGCTGCGCGTAGGCGCGCGCGAGGCCGATGTAGCGGCGGAGGCCGGTGAGGGGCACCTGCGTGGGCCAGTCGTCGGAGCGGAAGTAGGCATCCGTGCCGCCGTCGACGAACAGCACCGTGCCGACCATGAAGCCCGACGCCGGTCCCAGCAGGAACATGACGGCCTCGGCGACCTCCTCGGCCTGACCGTGGCGGCCCACCGGCACCGGGAACGCCTCGATGGCACCGCGCTGGTGCGGGTCGGCGAGCTGCGCCTCGACCATGGGGGTGAGGATGGCGCCCGGAGCGACCACGTTCACGCGGATGCCCGCCTCCGCCCATTCGGGCGTGACCGCGTTGCGGCGCACCCAGCGCGACACCGCGATCTTCGAGCCCGCGTAGACCATCGCGGAGGCGCTGTCCTTGAACTTCTTCGTGGCGGCGATCGCCGCATCCGCATCGCCCGCGAGGAAGGCGCGCACCGTCTTGGCGGGAACCATCGGGGTCGAGGTGGTGGCGTTCGAGCCGAAGACGACGACGCGAGCGTCGCCGGCCTTCGCGAAGGCGTCGTGCCATCCGGTGAGCAGATCGATCACGCCGAAGTAGTTCACCTGGGCGATGAGCTTCTCGCGACCCGGGTGCGGGCCGAGACCGGCGGCGAGCACGGCGCCGTCGAGCACGCCGCCTGTCTTCTCGAGAACAGCGGCGACGGCCGCCTGGCGGCCCTCAGCCGTCGACAGGTCGGCGATGACGTCGGCATCCTTCAGGTCGATGCCGATCACGGTGTGGCCGGCGGCGCGCAGGCGCTCGGCGGAGGCCTTGCCCATTCCGGAGGCGGAGCCGGTGACAGCGAATGTGGTCATGGTGCGGGTTCCTTTCAGGGGCGGGTTCGTGCTGCTCGGGCGTCGTCCTCGACGGCGTCCGCGTAGCGGTGCAGGAGGCGGGTGAAGGTGCTGCGCTCGTCGTCGCTCCAGTCGGCGAGCAGGCGCTGGGAGAGCCGGTCGCCCTCCTCGTGCAGGGTGGTCGCCGCAGCGACCCCCTGATCGGTGAGGACGATGAGGGTGGCTCGTGCGTCATCCGGGTCGGGCGTGCGCGTGACGAGTCCCGCGTTCGCGAGCGCCTCGATGAGCCGACTGGTCGCGGCGGCCGAGATGCCGAGGGCGGCGGCGAGCCGCGTGGGTCGCACCGGGCCGCGCCACACGAGCTGGAAGATCGCGGCGACCGCGTGCGGCTCGTCGGGGATGCCGGAGGCTCGACCGAACTGCGCGTGGTAGTCGACCGACATCCAGATCTGCGTCACGCGAACCAGCGACTGGGTGACGTCGTTGGCGTAGTGCGGGATGCGCGGAGCGGCGTGCGCCGGTTCCGTGTGGTCGAGCTTGCGAGCCATGCCTCACCTACTTCCGTAATGGAAGTATATCGGGAGTCGAGGACGCCGCCGCACCCAGCGGCGTCGCGCCTCAGGCCTGCGACGCGCGGTGTCTCAGAGCGACATCCACCCAGAACTCGAGATCCGCGTCCTCGGAGATGTCATCATGGGCGACCTCGATCCAGCCGACACCCATCGTGCGATCGGCGCCCATGGTCGCCTGCGCCGCCCCGCGCCGCGACAGCAGCTCCGCGTGCCGCTCAGGCGGCACCCGCACCAGCAGGCCACCCGACTGCTGGGCGCTCACGATCATCCGGTCCTCCAGCATGAACGCCCGACCGCCGAACATCGGCACCTCGCGCACCGCACCCACGCCGTCCAGCAGATCGCGCAGCCTCGCGACCAGGATCTGCTGCACGCCGCTCATCGTCAGCTCCCGCGACCATCCTCGAGAGCGCGCTCCAGGCGCTCCACCTTGCCGTCGAGCTCCCCCGTGTAGCCCGGACGGATGTCGGCCTTCAGCACGAGCGCGACGCGCGAGCCGTAGGCGGCCACCGCCTCCGTCGCGCGCTTCACGACGTCGAACACCTCGTCCCACTCACCCTCGATCTCCGTGAACATCGACGTCGTGCGATTCGGCAGCCCCGACTCGCGCACCACCTTCACGGCAGCGGCGACGGCGTCATGAACCGAGCCATCCGCATTGCTGCTGGTGGGGGCGACAGAGAAAGCGACGAGCATGAACCCATGGTGCCACCGATCCTGTCGAGTGGCGAGGGACCGGATCCGGCTGCGCGCGCCCTGCCTGCTAGTGTCGCGAAATGCGAACAATCCATGCATTCGCCGTCGGCGTCGTCGTCGCGGCGCTCCTCGCCGGCTGCGCGGGCACCCCGACCGCCGCCACCGCCCCGACCGCCGCGTCTGCAGCGGCGGAATTCGCGACCGACCCCGCCGCCCAAGCGGAGTACATCCTCGACGCCACCCTCGGCTCGATGGACCTCTCCTTCTCCTCACCCGTCGATGCAGAGGAGCTCGCCGCGCGGTTCCTGCAGAAGACTGCGCTGCCGAGCTCGCACTACGGCGGGGACTACACCGTCGAGACGCTCGACTGGGCGGGAACCCCCGTCGACGCCGACGGCGCCCGGATCACCCTCCGCATCAGCGCGCACCTGCCGCAGTCGCAGTCCACCCGGTGCTGGACAGTGAGCTTCTTCCAGCGCGACCTCCGCCCGTTCGAGCGGCAAGAGCTGGACTGCCCCGACCTTCCGGCACGCGTTCCCGCGGCGGCGATGACCGGGCCGTTCGATCGGGCCACCGTCGCCGCGCTCATGACGGATGCGCTCACGGCAGACGACACCAGCGGCATCCGGGGGCGCCTCGACGCGGCGCTGAGCGGACGAGCGGAGGCGGTCAGCACCACCGAGCAGGACGGTGAGGTCGTGGTGTCCGCCCGCGGCCCCGGCGAGAAGGACTGCGTCGTCGGGGTCCGGCACGCCGACGGCCAGGTCGAGACCTTCGTCAGCTTCCGCAAGAACGCACTGCTTCCCGGAGAGATGGGATGTGATCCGGGTCTCTACTTCGCGCAGCTCTACGAGCACTGAGGCATCGCGCCGCACGAGCCCCCCAGACGACGAAGGGCGCCGACCGCAGCCGACGCCCTTCCTGAAACCAGAGGTGCTGGTTACTTCTTGCCCTGCGCGGCGACCGCAGCGGCGCCGGCGGCGGCGGCCTCCGGGTCGAGGTAGCGGCCGGGGCCCGTCGGGCGGAAGTCGTCATCGAGCTCGTAGACGAGCGGGATGCCCGTGGGGATGTTGAGCTCGGCGATCGCGTCATCCGAGATGCCATCGAGGTGCTTCACGAGCGCGCGCAGCGAGTTGCCGTGCGCGGTGACGAGCACCGTCTTGCCCGCCGCGAGGTCCTTCGTGATGTCGGACTCCCAGTACGGCAGCATGCGCTCGATGACGAGCTTGAGGCTCTCGGTTCGCGGCAGCTCGGCATCCGGGATGTCGGCGTAGCGCTCGTCACCCACCTGGCTGTACTCGGCGTCGTCCGCGAGCGGCGGCGGCGGGGTGTCGAAGCTGCGGCGCCAGGTCTGGAACAGCTCGGGGCCGTACTTCTCGAGCGTCTCGGCCTTGTCGAGGCCCTGAAGGGCGCCGTAGTGGCGCTCGTTGAGGCGCCAGGAGCGCTTCACCGGGATCCACAGCCGGTCGGCGACCTCGAGGGCGAGGTTGGCGGTCTGGATGGCGCGGGTGAGCAGGCTCGTGTACAGGATCTCGGGCTTGAGACCCGACTCGGCGAGCAGCTCACCGGCGCGCTTCGCCTCGGTGACGCCCAGCTCGGAGAGTCGCACGTCGACCCATCCGGTGAAGAGGTTCTTCTGGTTCCATTCGGAGTTGCCGTGGCGCAACAGGATGAGGGTGGAGGACATGCTCTCCACCCTACCGAGGCGCGGGTAGCGTGGGGATGATGAGCAGAGCGGGCAAGCCGGAGGGCCGCATCACGCGCGGCACGACGGGGGTGAACCGCCTGCGTCGTGTCGACCGCTGGATCGCGGCGCTGCCGGCGTTCCGCACCGCCGGTGATCCGCTCGTCGTCGACCTGGGCTACGGCGCATCCGCGACGACGTCGAACGAGCTGCACGAGCGCCTCTCGGCGGTGCGCCCGGATGTCGAGGTGATCGGCATCGAGATCGACCCGGAGCGGGTGCGCATCGCCTCGCTCGCGGCCCGCCCGGGCGTGAGCTTCCGGCTGGGGGGCTTCGAGGTGCCGACGGGCGAGCGGCGACCCGCCGTCATCCGGGCGCTCAATGTGCTGCGGCAGTACGACGAGTCGGAGGTTCCGGATGCGTGGGCGCGGATGCTCGCGCGGCTCGCCCCCGGCGGCGTGCTCGTCGAGGGGACGTGCAGCGAGCTGGGCCGTGTGGGCAGCTGGGCGACGCTCGACGCCTCCGGGCCGCTGTGGTTCACGATGAGCCTGCGGCTCGCGGAGCTCGAAGCGCCGTCGATCGTGGCGGAGCGCCTGCCGAAGGCGCTCATCCATCGCAACGTGCCGGGTGAGCGCATCCACGATCTCCTCGTGGATCTCGACCGCGCGTGGGCGACGCACGCCGCCCTCGGCGTCTACGGGCCGGTCCAGCGATGGCAGGCGACGGTGGCGTCGGTGCGCGATGCGGGCTGGCCTGTGCTCGCGACGCCGCCGCTCGGCGGGCGCGGGCGCTTCCGCCTCGGCGAGCTCACCCTTCCCTGGTCCGCGGTCGCGCCGCGCTGACAGCCCCGAGCTCCCGCCAGTGCCCCG
>JAEYUT010000181.1 GCA_023432305.1 Actinomycetes bacterium | reverse complement strand
TCGCCCGCGAGGATGCCGAGCCCGCCCGAGTACTGCGGCAGCGCGTCCGCAATGCCGTATTCGGGCGAGAAGTAGCCGATGGTGCGGGGCGCGTCGTCGCCGAGCGTCTGATACCAGCGCGGTTCGCTCATGTAGGCGCGCAGCTCGTCGCGCAGCGCATTCGCGCGTGCCACGAACTCGGCATCGCTCGCGAGCTCCTCGAGACGCTGGGGCGTCACCTCGCCCTGCATCCGGTACGGGTCGCCGTCGAGCTCCACCCACAGCTCCGGATCGATGTCGTGGAACAGGGCGATGGTCGGCTGATGCCACGACCAGCGCAGGTTCGCCGCGAGCTCCTCGAGCGGCGCGAGCGCCTCCGGAAGAACGCTGCGCACGGTGAAACGTCGAATGGCCTTCACAGGCACAACACTAGGCGCGCAGGGTCGCCGCGGCTCGCTCCGCGGCCTCCGTCTTCTCCGCCGACTCCGCCTGCTCAGCCCTGATGCGCTCGCGTTCCCGCTCCCGCTCGCGCTTGCGCCTGGCGTCGCGAAGACCCGAGTACACCATCCACCCGGCGTAGAGGAACAGGAGCCCCGCGAGCACCGGCACCACGACGGCGCGGCGCTCGCCCGTGAGCCACGTGTTCACCCAGCCGAGCAGCGGAACCGAATACCAGACCGTGCCGCGCACCTGCACCTCGCGGACCGCCTTCGGGTCGGGCGCGGAGTTCGCGTCGCCCTGCGTCACGAACTCCACCTCCCCCGTCGAGGTCGCGATGCGCTGGACGACACGGTGCGTCACGAGCTCGGGCTCACCGGAGCGCAGCTGGTAGGTCACCACGTCGCCCACACGGATGTCCTCGATGGGGGTCGGCTTCACGACGATGAGCGTCCCGGGTGGGAGCTTCGGCTCCATCGAGCCGGTGAGCACGGTGATCGGTGCGGAACCGCTCACGAGCGGCACCACGATGACGAGCATCGCGAGCAGGATCATGAACGCGAGGATCCCGCCGCTCACCCCCAGTCCGACGGCGTGGACGACGGCGCTGCGGCGTCTGCTGCGGCGTCTGCGGCCCATCAGGCGACCCCTCCCTGCGAGAGTTCGTGCGCGTCCTCCTCCTCGTCCCGGTGACGACGTCGCCACAGGAGGAGGAACCAGACCACCGCCACGAGGATGAACAGGAGCATGAGGGCGCTCGCGGCGCCGTCGCTCACGAAGACGTCGGGGCACAGCGCGACGGGCATCCCCACTCCCGACGCGAAGGCGCGCAGGTCGCACGAGATCCACTCGGCGGCGGTCTCCGCCGGGGTCGGCTCGACCTCATCCGGGATGACCTCGGGGACCTCCTCGATGGCCGCGCCCGTCGACGACGGCGCCCCCGCCCAGCCTGCACCCGTGCCCGGTGCGGCGGCGCCCGGGGCGCTCGGGATCGCGGGAACCGTTGCCGGGTGGTCCGGGCAGGTGTCGAGCTCGGGCACCACCGGGTCGACGAGGCCGAGCGCGAGCGCGAAGCCCATGCTCTGATCCATGGCCGACGCGCTCTCGACTGACGGCGGCATCCGCACGGTGACAGCGAGCTGCACCGACTGCCCCGGCGCCAGCACCCGCTGCGGGATGAGGGAGGTGCAGTCCCGGATCGCGCCGATCGCGGTGTCGGGGAAGATCCCGCCGCGCCCATCGACGGCCGAGAGCACGAACGCCTCAGCGGCGACGTCGCTCGACCAGGTGAGCGCAGTGATGAAGGCGGAGACGCGCGCCGCACCCTCGTGTCCGTTGCGCACATGCAGGGTCGCCGTGCGGCCGACACCCGGGACGATCATCGGAACGCTCTCGTAGAGCGCCGCAGGGGCGGCGCTCGACCACGTCACGCCGTCGCGCGAGAACTCGAGGCCCCCGGGCGCCGCCATCGCGCTCTCCGGCGCGGCCGTGCTCCCCGCGATCCCGAGAAGCGACGAGAGCAGCACGAACGCGAGGATCCGCCGCGCGCCCGGTCGGCGCGAGCGGTCACGAGCGGGCGCGAGGATCATCCGCACTGCAGGTTCCGGGGGTTCGAGGTGGTGAGCACGATGCTGCGCGACCCGACGAGCTTCCAGGGGTCGCCGGCGACCGACTGCTGGAGCACGAGCGAGTGGGTGCCGGACGGGATGCTCGACGGGAAGTCTGCCCGATAGAGGTTCGCCTGGGGGTGGTAGCCGTTGGTGTAGGTCGCGACCACGGTCTCCCCGACGAGGAACCGGTAGGTCACCTCCGCCTGATAGCCGCTCAGGACCGGCCAGCCGACCTGGATGAAGTCGGTGCCGTTGCCCGTGCAGGTGAGGGTCACCGGAGGCAGCGCAGGCGGCGCGACCAGGGTGAAGCTGAATCCCTGCGATGCGAGCGCGTCGTTGCACGGTGCGCCGTTGATCAGGTACCCGCCGCTGGAGGTCCACAGCTGCGTCGTCCCGACCTGAGCGCACGTGCCGTGCTGGACGTTCTCGAAGCGGAACAGTCCGTCGGCGCGCGCGACGATGCGCCACTGCTGGGTCGCGACGGCAGCAGGTGTCGCCGTCGTGACGCCTCCGGAGGCCGAAGCCAGGTACCAGCGCGGGGCCGTCGGCTGCTGCGCGGCGTTCATGGCGGCCGAGACGTAGTAGGTGCCCGAGCCGGTCGACGTGATGCGGAACTGTCCGAGTCGGTTGAAGTCGCAGTCGGCGTTGCGGACGAGCGAGCTCTGCACGCTGGCGACGCACTGGTTCGCGTTCAGGATGTTGTACCGAGCTCCCGATTCGAGCGCGGGTCCTGTGGAGGCGGCGATGCTCTGCGCGAATGTGAGAGCGGTCGCGCTCGTGGTCCAGGTTCCGACGGTCACGCTCGCGACGATCGAGCCGCTGACCGTGGATCCGGCGTTCGCTGCGACACCCGCGCTCGTCATCGAGGTGCGCACGCAGAGTGTCGTCGACTGCCCGGCGGCGAGCGCGCCGGTGCGTGTGACCGCCGCGGAGAGCGTGCCGCTCACGGGTGAGGCCGGCGACGTCCCGGCGGCACATCCTGCGGCCGTGCCGATCTCCGTGGTGATGGCGCCGCGCATCGCAGACGCACCCGTCGCCGAGACGGCGAGACTGTAGGTGCCCTCACGTGAGCTCGTGTTCGTCACGGTGACGACGGTGGCCGCTCCCCGGACGCTCGAGGTGTACGTGACGGTGAGCCCGCTGGCCGGAGCCATCGAGCTCGTGACGCCCACCGTCGCGGCCGCGGCGTTCGATGAGGCCGAATCGGATACGGTCCAGGCGGCCCACGCGGCGCCCGTGCCGAGCACCGAGAGCACGCCGACGACGGCGGCGACAGCGGAGAGCCGGGCGCGACGCGCGCCGCTGCGGCGTGAGCGGGTTGTGGTGGCGCGCATCATCGAGCCTGTATTCCCGTGACGGTGATCCGCACGCTCGAGGTGGCTCCCGGCGCGGCACCCGCACCGAGGCGCACCTCGAGGCACGCGGTGGTCGCGGCACCGGCGGGGAGGGTTCCGAGCGACACCGCCGCGGTCGTGATCGACGCACCGGACAGCGCGGTGGTCGGGCAGGCGCCGGCGACGGCGCGCAGCTCGAACGGGGCGCTCGAGACGGCGCCGTTCGCGGCGAGGTCGAGGTCGACGTCGCCGCGGTTGGTGATGGTGAAGCTCTGACGGACGCTCTCGCCCACGAGGAGGTTGCTCCAGTTGGCGGCGGTGAACGACGCGTCGACATCCAGCTCTGCGGTGCCGGTCGCCACCGGGCCGGGTGCGACGGAGGCCTGCTGCACCCACAGGGCCATGGTGCCTTCCGTGGTCCCGACTGCCACCACGAGGGCGCCTGCGACGGCGAGCGTCGTGATGAGCATCGAGCGGATGCTGACGACCAGACGGCTTCCGCGAGACGTCCGCACGGTGTCGGTG
>JAEYUT010000043.1 GCA_023432305.1 Actinomycetes bacterium | reverse complement strand
CGCATGCACCCCGTTCGCCTCGAGCACGCCGAGCGCCGTGGTCTGCGCCGGCGCGGAGAGCGCGTGCGTGTCGGATCCGATGAACAGGGGACCGGTGATGCCCTGCGCCGCGCGGTACTCGACGATCGCCTGGGTGATGGCGGCGATGTGCGTCTCCGTGAACGCGCCGTCGAGGCTGGAGCCCCGGTGGCCGCTCGTGCCGAAGACGACCCGCTGCGCGGGATCCGACATGTCGGGGCTCCGGCGGTAGTACGCATCGACGAGCTCGTGCACGTCGATGAGGTCGGAGGCGAGGGCGGGGGTTCCGGCGCGCGAGGTCATGAGACCATCCTGCCCGGTAGGCTCGCGGAGGTGTACAGCTATCTCGGACCCGCGGGGACCTTCACCTGGGCTGCTCTGAAGCAGGTGCCGGAGGCTGCGGGTGCCGAGTGGCGTGCCGTCAACAACGTGGGCGAAGCCCTCGACGACATCATCTCGGGCCGCAGCGTGGCCGCGATGATCGCGATCGAGAACAGCATCGAAGGCGGGGTGAGCGCCACCCAGGATGCGCTCGCGAACCTCCCGGGTGTCCGCATCATCGGGGAGTACCTGGTGAATGTGGACTTCGAGCTCGTTGCGCGCCCCGGAACCCGACTCGAGGATGTGCGCACCATCAACGCGCATCCGGTCGCGTACGCGCAGTGTCGTCTGTGGCTCAACGAGCACGTGCCGAGCCACGGGCACATCCCGTCGTCGTCGAATGTGGCGGCCCCCGCCGATCTGCTGGATTCGGCGAATGCCGATGCGGCGATCGCCCCACCCGGCATCACCGATCTGCTGCCGCTCGAGGTGCTCGCCGCGGATGTCGCCGACAACAAGGATGCGCAGACGCGCTTCGTGCTGCTGTCGACCACGAAGCGGATCCCGGCGCGCACGGGTGCCGACAAGACGAGCATCATCGTGGAGCTCCCGGATGACCAGCCGGGTGGCCTCGTCGAGATGCTCGAGCAGTTCTCCACTCGGGGTGTGAACCTCAGCCTGCTCGAGTCCCGCCCCATCGGCGACGCCTTCGGGCGCTACCGCTTCATCATCGACCTCGACGGTCATGTGGACGACGAGCGAGTCGCCGACGCGCTCCTCGGCCTCAAGCGCTTCAGCCCGAACGTCCAGTTCCTGGGCTCCTACCCGCGCGCCGACCGGCAGCGGGTGGAGGTCGTGAGCCGCTACACCGATCAGGTGTTCATCGACGCGCGCGACTGGCTGCGCGACATCCTCTCCGAGGCGCCGGACGCCTGATCCGGGGTCGTCAGCTCTCGCGAGGAAGACGCACGAGAAGCGACGCCGGGTCGACCTGCGCCCGGAATCCGGTGACCATGCCGAACTCGTCCCCGTCGAGCTCGAACTCCTCCGGGTGGTCGAGCGAGAGCTCGTAGCTGCGACCGCGGAGGTAGCTGAGGGCGCGCACCTGGGTGCTGCGCAGGGTGAGGAGCTTGCGTCCGGCGCTCGAGCGCCGCAGCACGCCGTTCTCCCAGGCGATGCCCCACCACACGCGGAACCATCCGAAGAACCCTTCGGGGCGCAGCGTGACGATGTCGAGGAGGCCGTCGTCGACCTCCGCGTCAGGCAGGAGCGCGATGTTGCCGGGCAGTTGACCGCAGTTGCCGACGAGCACCGTGTGCACGCGCGAGGTGCGCAGCTCGCGGCCATCGAGGCGGTACCGCACTCGCAGCACCTGCTTGTCGATCAGCACGCGGCCGATCGCTCCGACGTAGGCGAGCCATCCGACGCGGCGCTTCAGCTCGGGGTCGGTGTTGGCGATCATCTTGGCGTCGATGCCGATGCCGGTCATCACGAGGAAGACGTGCCGTTCGCTCGGGGCGTCGCCGGGGCGCTGGATCTCGATCACACCCGTGTCGATCGCGTGGTCGATTCCGGTGAAGGCCGTCTCCACGAGGGCGTCGAGTCGCGACGGGCTCACGTCGAGCCCGAGGTTGCGGGCGAGGAGGTTCCCCGTGCCGGCGGGGACGAGCGCGAGAGGCACACCGGTGTTCCGCAGCGCCTCGCCCACGAAGCGAACCGTCCCGTCGCCCCCTGCGGCGATGACGACATCGACGCCTTCTGCGACAGCCCGGGCGGCCAGCCCGCCGCCGGGTTCCGGGACGGTCGTCTCGAACCACAGGCTCTTCGCCCACCCCGCGGCGCTCTCGGCGGCCGCCACGGCGGCGCGCAGACGCTCGACATCGGCCTTGACCGGGTTGAAGATCACGGCCGCACGTCTCGGCGGGGAGGCGGCGTGGGGCATGGCACAAACGTAGGGGATCGGCCTGAGCTTCGGGGGAACTCCTAGACTTGACGCGTGATCGACCCCCAGCTGCTGCGTGAGAACCCGGACCTCGTGAGAGCGTCGCAGGAACGTCGAGGCGAATCCGTGTCGCTCGTGGACGAGGCGCTCGCCGCCGACACGGCGCGGCGTGCCGCGATCTCCGCCTTCGAGACCCTCCGGGCGGAGCAGAACGCGTTCGGCAAGACGGTCGCGAAGGCCCCCAAGGAGGAGAAGGCCGCGCTCGTGGCCGAGGCCCAGGAGCTCGCCCAGAAGGTCAAGGACGCGCAGAAGGCCGTCAATGACGCGGAGGAGCGCTTCTTCGAGGTGTCGCGGGCGATCCCCAACATCGTGCTCGACGGGGTGCCCGCAGGCGGCGAGGACGACTTCGTGACGCTGCGCGAGGTGGGCGGCAAGCCGACGTTCGACTTCGAGCCGCTCGACCACCTCGCGCTCGGCGAGAAGCTCGACGCGATCGACATGGAGCGCGGGGCGAAGGTCTCCGGCTCCCGCTTCTACTTCCTCAAGGGCGTCGGCGCGCGGCTCGAGCTCGCTCTCATGCAGCTCGGCCTGCAGCGCGCCGTCGAGGCGGGCTTCACCCCCCTCATCACGCCCACGCTCGTGCGACCCGACATCATGGCCGGCACCGGCTTCCTCGGCGCGCACGCCGACGAGATCTACTACCT
>JAEYUT010000139.1 GCA_023432305.1 Actinomycetes bacterium | reverse complement strand
CGCCCCAAGCGCAACGGGCACAGCCCAAAGGAGACAGCATGAAGAGCAACACCCTCGCCATTGCCCTGGCGGCCCTGCTGGTGGGTGGCGTCGCCGTTGGCGCGTATCACAACAACCGCGACGACATTCCCGCCGGGACCCAGTCCGAGCGCGGTCGCGATGCGCTGGACTACGCCGAGGTGATCGACGTGCTGCCGGTCACCGAGAAGGCCGAGCTGTTCGCCACCGTGATCGGCAGCGAGCCGGTGCGCGAGACCACCACGGCCAGTTCCCCGCGCCAGGTCTGCGAGGACGTGGTGGTGCAGGAGCGCCTGCCCGAGCGCGACGGCAACGTCGGCGGCACGGTGGCCGGTGCGGTGATCGGGGGTCTGGTCGGCAACCAGGTCGGCGGCGGCAACGGCCGCAAGCTGGCCACCGTGGCCGGCGCGGTCGGCGGCGGCTTCGCAGGTCGCGAGATCGACCGTCGTCATGTCGGCGGTCGCGTGGTCGAGCGGGTGGACCGCCAGTGCCGGACCGTGCAGGACAGCTCGCAGACCACCCGCGTGGTGGCCTACAACGTGACCTATCGCAATCCCGATGGCACCACCGGGACGATGCGCACCGGCGACAAGCCCGGTGACCGCATCTCGCTGGGCACCGAGGATCGCACCATCGCCTACGATGTGACCTACCTCTACGACGGGCGCGAGCAGACCGTGCGCCTGCAGGAGGATCCCGGCGACCGACTCCCCGTCGTCGACGGGCAGGTGATGGCGCGCGTGGCGACCGCCGGCGGCGCGGACCGCGACCTGGCGGGAGCCAACCTCCAGTAAGCCTCCGCTTCCAGCGGGACAGCCTCGAACGCCGCGGCCTCCGGGTCGCGGCGTTCTTGCGTGGGAATGCCGGGCCGGATCCCTCCGGCGGAATGGCCGGAACGGCATGGCGTGCCGTCCCGCTGGCGGCCAAGGCGTACCGCGGCCGGGGCAAGGCAGAGCGCGTATATAGTGAAACGCCCCCCTGACCCGAAGACTGCCCGATGCTGCTCACGGAGAAGGAGGCCGAGCTGCTCGGCATCCTCAAGCGCGATTCGCGCAAGACCGTCTCGGCGCTGGCCCGGGAACTGGAGCTGTCGCGCCCGACCGTGCAATCGATGCTCGAGCGGCTCGACGCGGTGGCGATCGAGAAGTACACGGTGCGGCTGCGGCCCGAGTTCGCCAACAGCTTCATCCGCGCCTTCATCTTCATGGTCCGCGATCCGCGCCACTGGACGCGGATGAAGGCGGCGATGCTGGAGATCGGCGAGGTCCGCGCCATCCACACGCTCACCGGGCAGTACGACGTGCTCGTCGAACTGCACGTGGACGCCGGGAATTTCTCGCGGATGGAACGCATCCTCGAACAGATCGTGTCGATCGAGGGCGTCTTGCGCACGCAGACCGCCATGGTGCTGACGAGCACCATCCGCGAGGACTGAGACGGCCCGGCGCGGTGGCGCCACTGCGCCAATGCCAGAACTCCGGAACCGCCGGCGCTGCTGGTCGCCTGGGGCGGTTTTACCCTCCGGCAGGGAAATTTCATCCCCGCGCGCCTTCGTGCTTGCCAGCTTGGTGCCGGTCCGGCGCATTCGGTGGATAAACCGGTCCGGTCGGCCGCCAATCTGGAAGCGGGCCGGAAAGCCCTCGGGTATGATCCGCGGAACCGACGGAGGACCCCATGCCGCTGCATCCCTACGACCTGTACGACGTCCGCTCCCTGCTCAGCGACGAGGAGCGCGCCGTCCAGGACAGCGTGGCGCGCTTCACCGACGAACGCGTGCTGCCGATCATCGGCGAGTGCTTCGACGAGGGGCGCTTCCCGACCGAACTGATCCCCGAGATCGCCGGCCTCGGCCTGCTGGGTGCGACCCTGCCGGCGCAGTACGGCGGCGCCGAGCTCAACTACGTCAGCTATGGCCTGATCTGCCAGGAGCTCGAGCGCGGCGATTCGGGCCTGCGCAGCTTCGCCAGCGTGCAGTCCTCGCTGTGCATGTACCCGATCTACGCCTACGGCACCGAGGAGCAGAAGATGCGCTGGCTGCCGGACATGGCCGCCGGCAAGGTGATTGGCTGCTTCGGCCTGACCGAGCCGCACGGCGGGTCGGATCCGGCCAACATGAAGACCCACGCCAAGCGCGATGGCGACGACTGGGTGATCAACGGCTCCAAGATGTGGATCACCAACGGCAACCTGGCCGACATCGCCATCGTCTGGGCGCAGACCGACGAGGGCATCCAGGGCTTCGTGGTCGAGAAGGATTTCGCCGGCTTCAAGGCGCAGCTGGTCAAGCACAAGATGAGCCTGCGCGCCTCGGTGACCAGTGCGCTGTTCTTCGACAACGTGCGCGTGCCCGAGGCCAACCGCCTGCCCAACGTCAAGGGTCTGAAGGGGCCGCTGGGCTGCCTGACCCAGGCGCGCTACGGCATCACCTGGGGGCCGATCGGCGCGGCCATCGCCTGCCTGGACGAGGCGCTGAACTACTCCGGGGAGCGGATCCTGTTCGGCCGCCCGGTCGCGGCCACCCAGAGCGCCCAGATCAAGATGGCCGACTGGGCCCGCCGCATCACCTCGGCGCAGCTGCTGAGCCTGCAGCTCGGCCGCCTGAAGGACGCCGGAAAGATGCAGCCCACCCAGGTGTCGCTGGCGAAGTGGAACAACTGCCGCATGGCCATCGATATCGCCCGCGAGGCGCGCGACCTGCTCGGCGGCGCCGGCATCACCACCGAGCATTCGCCGATCCGCCACGCCCTCAACCTCGAGTCGGTGATCACCTACGAGGGCACCGAGACGGTGCACCAGCTGGTGGTCGGGCGCGAGCTGACCGGCATCAACGCGTTCTGATTTCCGTCAATCGCCGCCCCGCGCGAGGGGCGGCCCCAGGGGTGGGGGTGTCGTGCCATGGCCGAACCCGGTCCGGTGATTGAAACCGAACGCCTTCTGTTGCGGCTGCCGCGACTGGAGGATTTCGAGCGCTACGCCGAGCTGTTCGCGGACGAGGAGGCGTCGCGTCATATCGGCGGACAGCTGTCACGCGGCGCGGCCTGGCGGCGTTTCCTGCAGATGCCCGGCGCCTGGATGCTGCAGGGCTTCGCGATGTTCTCGGTGGTGGACCGGACCAGTGGTCGCTGGCTCGGTCAGATGGGGCCGTGGCGTCCCGACGGCTGGCCCGGCAACGAGATCGGCTACGCCCTGCACCCCGATGCCTGGGGGCGCGGCTACGCGGTCGAGGCGGGGATCGCGGCCATCGACTGGGCGTTCGCGACGCTGGGCTGGGACGACATCATCCACTGCATCTCGCCGGCCAACCCGGCCTCGAGGAAGGTCGCGCAGCGGCTGGGTTCGCGGCTGATCCGCCAGGGGCGGGTGCTGCCGCCGCCATCGGACGAGGTGGAGGTGGAAGTCTGGGGACAGACGCGCGAGCAGTGGCGCGAGCACCGCAGGGCATTCGCATGATCGCCATCCACGGCTACAGCCCGTCCGGAAACTGCCACAAGCTGCGCCTGCTGCTGGAGCAGCTCGGGCGACCCTACTGCTGGGTCGAGACCGACAGCAGCCGAGGCCAGACGCGCACGCCGGAGTACCTGGCGCTCAATCCCAACGGCAAGGTGCCGATCCTGGTGCGCGAGGACGGCGCGGTGCTGGTCGAGTCCAACGCCATCCTGCACTACCTCGCCGAAGGCAGCG
>JAEYUT010000132.1 GCA_023432305.1 Actinomycetes bacterium | reverse complement strand
ACCCGCCGCGTTCGCATCAGCGGCCATGATGTTCGAGCTGTACAGCACGCCCGCGAAGCCCGCGAGCAGGCCGCTCAGCACATACGCGCCCCAGATGATGCCGCGCGAGCGCACCCCGGCGAGACGGCTCGCCTCCGGGTTGATGCCGACCGCCTCGGTGAGCACGCCGAGGGCAGTGCGCCGTTCCGCGGACGCGATCAGCAGGATTGCGGCGACCGAGACGAAGAACGCGAACGGAAGCCCGAACACATACCCCTGCGCCATGAACTTGTACGGCGCGGAGTTGATGGTCGTGATGAAGCCGCCCGTGATGAGCAGGGCGACGCCGCGCCCCGCGAGCATGAGCACGAGGGTCGCGATGATCGGCTGCACGCCGACCACGGCCACGAGGAACCCGTTCCAGACGCCCAGCACGAGCGCCACCGAGACACCCAGCAGGATCGCGACGAGCACCGTGCCGAGGGAGTTCGGATCCGCGGACCCCGAGATGAAGGTGAGCGCGACGGCACCCGACACCGCCATGATGGCGCCGACCGAGAGGTCGATGCCGCGGGTCGCGATGACGATCGTCATGCCGAGCGCCACGAGCATGAGCGGCGCGCTGTTGCGCAGGATGTCGATCAGCGGCCCGTAGAGCTGCCCGTTCTGCACCGTGATGCCGATGAACGAGGGGCGCGCGATCGTGTTGACGAGGATGAGGACGATGAGGGCGCACACCGGCCAGAACAGTCGGTGCTTGACGATGTGGATCATGCCGCGTTCTCCGGGCTCTCGGCTTCGAGCGTGACGCCCTCAGCCGTCGTGGTGGTGGACTCGTCGGCGATGAAGGCGACCAGATCGTCGACGTCGATGTCGTGCGAGGTGAGTTCGCCGATCTTATGACGATCGCGCAGCACGATGATCCGCTGGGCGAGGCGGATGACCTCCTCGAGCTCCGACGAGATGAAGATGACGGAGAGGCCCTGGGCGCTGAGCTCCGCGACCTTGCGCTGGATGTCGGCCTTCGCGCCGACGTCGATGCCGCGTGTGGGCTCGTCGAGGATGATCAGCTGCGGTGCGGTGGCGAGCCAGCGCGCCAGGAGCACCTTCTGCTGGTTGCCGCCCGACAGGTTGCGGATGAGCGCGTGGGGGTTCGCCGGGCGCACCCCGAGCGCCTCGATGTACTCGGAGACGATCGCATCCTGCTCTGCCCTGCGGATCTTGCGCAGGGCGCCGCGCTTGGCCTGGATGCCGAGGATGATGTTCTCGGCCACGGTGAGGTCGCCGATGATGCCCTCGGCGCGGCGGTCCTCGGAGGAGAACGCGATGCGGTGGTCGATGGCGTGGCGGGGGTTCGTGATGCGCACGGGGGTGCCGCGCACCTCGCCGCGGCCCGTGTCGGCCCGGTCGGCGCCGGCGAGCAGGCGCACGAGCTCGGTGCGGCCGGAGCCGAGCAGCCCGGCGAGACCCACGACCTCGCCGTCGAACACCTCGAGGTCGGCGGGTTCGAACACGCCCTTGCGGCCGATGCCGTTCGCCTGCACGACCGGGTCGGCGCTGCGATCGATGCGCCGCTCGGAGCTGCGCGAGAGGGCGTCGAGCTCGTCGAGCTCACGGCCGATCATCTTCGAGATGAGCTCGCCGCGCGGCAGCTCGTCGATGCCGTATTCGCCGATGAGGGCGCCGTTGCGCAGCACGGTGAGGCGGTCGGAGATCTCGTACACCTGGTCGAGGAAGTGCGAGACGAAGAGGATCGCGACCCCGCGATCCCGGAGCCCGCGGATGACCCCGAAGAGCTGCTCGACCTCACCGCGGTCGAGGCTCGAGGTGGGCTCGTCGAGCACGAGCACGGTGGAGTCGGTGACCATCGCGCGGCTGATGGCGACGAGCTGCTGGATGGCGATGGAGTGGCTGCCGAGGGGCGACCGGGTGTCAATGGCGAGACCGAGGCTCGCGAGGTGACGGGCCGCTTCGCGATGAGTGGCGCGCCAGTCGATGCCCCAGGGGCGGCGCACCTCGTGCCCGAGCATGACGTTCTCGCCGACCGTGAGGTTGGTGCAGAGGTTGACCTCCTGGTACACGGTCGAGATGCCGGCCGCCTGCGCGTCGGCGGTGCCGTGGAAGACCCGCTCCTCGCCGCCGACTGTGATGGTGCCTGCGGTGGTGGAGTAGACGCCCGTGAGGGCCTTGATGAGGGTCGACTTGCCGGCGCCGTTCTCGCCCATGAGGCTGTGGATCTCGCCGCGGCGCAGCGTGAAGTCCACGCGATCCAGGGCGCGAACCCCGGGGAACTCGATCGTGATGCCGCGCATCTCGACGACGGTGTCGGCGGCGGAGGTCTCGGTCATGGTGCTTCTTCCGTGGTGGGAGTCGGGGGCCGGCCGAAGCCGACCCCCGACGTGGTTCTTCGAGACGATCCGGATCAGTACGGACGGGTCGGGAGGAGCTCGATGGCGTCCTCCTGCGTGAACGCGCCATCCGGCACGATTGTGCGCTTGTCGACCGATTCGCCCGCGAGCACCTTCTTCACGAGCTCGGCTGCCTTCTCACCGAGGAGCGGGTTGCACTCGACGATGTAGTTGAACTTGCCGTCGGCGAGGGCCTGCATGCCGTCCTTCACCGCGTCGATCGTGATGATCTTGATGTCGACGCCCGGCGTGAGTCCGGCGGCTTCGATCGCGTCGAGAGCTCCGAGGCCCATGTCGTCGTTGTGGGCGAACAGCAGGTTGATCTCGCTGCCGTACTTCTGCAGGAAGCCCTCCATGACCTTCTTGCCGCCGTCGCGGGTGAAGTCACCCGTCTGCGAGTCGAGCACGTTGATGGTCGAGCCTTCGATCGCCTCGGCGAAGCCGGTGGCGCGGTCGAGGGCGGCGGAGGAGCCCGTGGTGCCTTCGAGGATCACGAGGTTGGAGCCGTCGGCGTTGGCGACAGCCCACTCGCCGGCGGTGCGACCCTCTGCCTCGAAGTCGAGTCCGACCCAGCTGGCGTAGAGGTCTTCGCTCGCGGAGACAGTGCGGTCTTCGAGGATGACGGGGATGCCCGCGTCCTTGGCCTCCTTGAGCACGTCGTCCCAGCCGTCGACCGTGATGGGCGCGATGACGATCGCGTCGACGCCCTGGTTGATGAAGCTGCGGACGGCCTGGATCTGCGCCTCCTGCTTGTTGTCGGCGGCGTTGAAGATCAGCTCGAAGCCGTTGTCCTTCGAGAATGCGGCCTTCATGGATTCGGTGTTGGCGCTGCGCCAGCCCGACTCCGAGCCGGTCTGGGCGAAGCCGACGGTGATGAGGTCGTCGTCGCCACCGCCGTTTCCGCCGGTGCCGTCGGACGCGCAGCCGGTCATGGCGAGCGCGAGAGCGCCCGCGAGCGCGAGCCCTGTGAGGGACTTCTTCATTGCAGAACCTCCTCGTTCTGTGCCGGCTTCGATGCCGGCCTGTGGTGGGTTGCCTCTCGGCGTGTTGGGTGCCGCATCGCCGAACTCGGGGTGGGGCAGTGCCCAAATGTTAGCCTTCACATTTCCTCGCGGCGCAAGGGCAGGCCGGTCACGGTTTGGTAACGTCCCCGTCATCGCAGGGATCGCGGGCGTGGCGATGCGGATCCGGAGGCCGCCGGGCGTGAGCCTTCACAAAGCCGTGATCCTGGTGTTAGCGTGAACGCCGGCGGTCGCGACGGAGCATCCGCCGAAGGACGACAACCACCATGACGACAGACGACACCCTGGCCCTCATCCGCGACGGCCGGGCTGCCCTCGGCATCGAGCTCGGCTCGACGCGCATCAAGGCGTGCCTCATCTCGCCCACAGGCGAGGTGCTCGCCACCGGCTCCCACACATGGGAGAACGAGCTGCGCGACGGCTTCTGGAGCTATCCGCTCGACGCCGTGCACGTGGGACTGCGTGCCGCTTACGCCGACCTCGTCGCGGCACTCGGCGAGGCGCCCACGCGCCTCGCCGCCCTCGGCGTCTCGGCGATGATGCACGGCTACCTCGCCTTCGACGCGAAGGGGGAGCTGCTCGTGCCCTTCCGCACCTGGCGCAACACGACCGCCGCGCAGGGGGCCGCAGACCTCTCCGACGCGCTCGGCGTGAACATCCCCGTGCGCTGGTCGATCGCACACCTCGCGCAGGCCGCCATCGACGACGAGGACCACCTGCCGCGCCTCGCGCGCATCACCACGCTCGCCGGGTACGTGCACCGGCTCCTGAGCGGACGCGACGTGCTCGGCGTCGGCGACGCATCCGGCGTCTTCCCCATCGATCCCGCGACAGGCGACTACGACGAGCGCCTGCTCGCGATCGCCGAGGCGCGGCTCGCGTTCTCCGGTCACACCCTCTCGCTGCGCAGCGTGCTGCCGCCCGTCGTCGCGGCGGGCGCGGAAGCCGGCGAGCTCACACCCGACGGCGCATGGGCGCTCGACCCGAGCGGAGCGCTCCAGGCGGGTGCGCCGCTGTGTCCCCCCGAAGGCGACGCGGGCACCGGCATGGTCGCCACCAACGCCGTGCGCCCGCGCACCGCCAACGTGAGCGTCGGGACGAGCGTGTTCGCGATGGTCGTGCTCGAGCAGCGGCTCGCGCGGCCCCGACCTGAGATCGACATCGTCACCACGCCGAGCGGGGCACCGGTCGCGATGGTGCACTGCAACAACGGATCGAGCGAGCTCGGCGCATGGATGTCGGTGTTCGGCGAGTTCGCCGACGCGCTCGGCGTGCGGGCGAGCTCCGATGAGATCTTCGCGGCCGTGCTCCAGGGAGCGGGTGCCGTCGACGCCGACACGGGCGTGCTCGCCTACAACCTCGTGGCAGGCGAGCCGATCCTCGGCACCGACGACGGGCGTCCGCTCGTCGTCCGCAGCCCCGGGTCGCCGTTCACGCTCGCTGGGTTCGCGCGCGCCCAGCTGTACACGGTGTTCGCCGCCCTCAGCCTCGGCATGGCGACACTGCGCGACGAAGGCGTCGCGCTCGACGGAGTCGTGGCGCACGGCGGACTCTTCCGCTCCGGCGAGATCGCCCAGCGCGCGCTCGCCGCCTCCCTCAGCGCCCCCGTCTCGGTCGGGGAGGGGGCGAGCGAAGGGGGAGCGTGGGGCATCGCGCTCCTCGCGCTCTACCGTCGCGCCGTGCTCGACGGCGACGCCGAAGGGCGCGACCTCGCCGACTGGCTCGACGGGCACATCTTCGCGCACCAGACGACGCGGCAGGTCCAGCCCACCGCATCCGAGGTGTCGGCGTACGCGACGTGGCTCGACCGCTGGCAGTCTGGAATGGGCGTCGAGCACGCCGCCATCCGCAGCATCCCCAGGGAGGGTCTCACGTGACCGCATACAGCGCCGACATCGACGCCGCCATTCAGAAGGTTCGCGAGGACGTCGCCCGGCTCCACAGCGAGCTCACCCGCTACGGTCTCGTCATCTGGACCGGCGGCAACATCTCCGGCCGCGTGCCCGGCGCCGACCTGTTCGTCATCAAGCCGAGCGGCGTCGACTACGACGAGCTCGCGCCCGAGAACATGATCCTCTGCGACCTCGACGGCGTCGTCATCCCCGGCACCCCCGGATCCGACCGCAGCCCCTCCAGCGACACCGCCGCGCACGCATACGTCTATCGGAATATGCCGAGCGTCGGCGGGGTCGTGCACACCCACTCCACCTACGCCACCGCGTGGGCTGCGCGCGGCGAGGCGATCCCGTGCGTCATCACCGGCATGGCCGACGAATTCGGCGGCGAGATCCCGGTCGGCCCGTTCGCGATCATCGGCGACGACTCCATCGGCCGCGGCATCGTCGCGACCCTCGACGGCCACCGTTCGCGCGCCGTGCTCATGCAGAACCACGGCGTCTTCACGATCGGCAAAGACGCCAAGGACGCCGTCAAGGCCGCCGTCATGTGCGAAGACGTGGCCCGCACCATCCACATCTCCCGCCAGCTCGGCGAGCCGATCCCCATCCCCCAGGAGAGCATCGACGCTCTCTTCGACCGCTACCAGAATGTCTACGGACAGAAACCGCAAGGAGCACTCGGATGACCTCCATCCTCCCCGACCTGAAGAGCTTCACCGTCTGGTTCCTCACGGGAAGCCAAGGGCTCTACGGCGAAGAGACCCTCCGACAGGTCGCGGAGCAGTCGCAGGAGGTCGCGCGTGCGCTCGGCGCATCCGCGGATGTGCCCGTGACCATCGAATGGAAGCCCGTGCTCACCGGGTCCGACGCCATCCGTCGGGCCGTGCTCGAGGCGAACGCCGACGACCGCGTCCTCGGCGTCATCACGTGGATGCACACGTTCTCGCCGGCCAAGATGTGGATCGCGGGACTCGACGCGCTGCAGAAGCCGCTGCTGCACCTGCACACGCAGGCCAACGTCGAGCTGCCGTGGGGCGAGATCGACTTCGACTTCATGAACCTCAACCAGGCCGCCCACGGCGACCGCGAGTTCGGCTACATCGAGTCGCGCCTGGGCGTGCCGCGCACGACTGTCGTCGGGCACGTCTCCGATCCGGAGGTCACCGCGCGCGTCGGCACCTGGACGCGCGCCGCCGCCGGCCGTGCCGCCGCTCGCAGCATGAAGCTCGCGCGCTTCGGCGACAACATGCGCTACGTCGCCGTGACCGAGGGCGACAAGACCGAAGCCGAGCTGCGTTTCGGCGTGCAGGTGAACACGTGGGGCGTCAACGACCTCGCGGCGCGCGTCGACGCGGCATCCGAGTCCGATATCGACGCGCTCGTGGAGGAGTACCTCGCGAGCTACGACGTCGTGCCCGAGCTGCTGCCCGGCGCCGAGCGCCACCAGTCGCTCCGCGACGGTGCCGCGATCGAGGTCGGTCTGCGCTCGTTCCTCGAGGAGGGCGGATTCCACGCGTTCACGACCTCCTTCGAAGACCTCGGCACGCTGAAGCAGCTTCCCGGTCTCGCAGTGCAGCGACTCATGGCCGACGGCTACGGCTTCGGCGCGGAGGGAGACTGGAAGACGGCCGTGCTCGTGCGCGTCGCCGCCGTCATGGGTGCGGGGCTGCCGGGAGGTGCGAGCCTCATGGAGGACTACACGTACCACCTCGAGCCCGGCAACGAGCTCATCCTGGGCGCACACATGCTCGAGGTGGCGCCCTCCCTCTCGAGCGAGAAGGCCTCCCTCGAGGTGCACCCGCTCGGCATCGGCGGCAAGGACGACCCCGTCCGCCTCGTGTTCACGGCCGATGCCGGCCCCGCCGTCGTCGTCGCGCTCTCGGATGTGCGCGACCGCTTCCGGATGGTGGCGAACGTCGTCGAGAACGTCGAGCTGCCCGCCCCCATGCCGAATCTCCCTGTGGGACGCGCTGTCTGGAAGCCGGCGCCCGACTTCCGCACCGCCGCGACCGCGTGGCTCACGGCGGGCGCCGCCCACCACACCGTCATGTCGACCCAGGTGGGGGTGGAGGCGTTCCGCGACTTCGCGAAGATGCTCGGCGTCGAGCTGCTCGTCATCGACGAGACGACCACGATCCCCGGCTTCGAGCAGGAGATGCGCGCGAACGCGGCCTACTACCGCCTCGCCCAGGGGCTGTAGGCCCGCCCCCTCCCACCCCACCCCGTCCCACCCCGCCGTTATGCAGGACCGTTGATCGGTTGTGCAGGACCAGAGATCGGTTGTGCAGGAACTCGGACGAAGGATCCCCGACAGGACGTGCTTCATCCGGATGCCGCTTTCGCCGACTCCTGCACAACGGATCCGGACTCCTGCACAACGGCAGAAGCGGGCAGGAGCGGGCAGCGGGCCGGAGGGGGGCGGGGCCGCAGGGGTCAGCGGGAGGAGTTGGCGGTGCGTCCGCGCACGATGCCGATGAACGTGTCGAGGCGCGGATCCTCGGCGTCGCGTCGCCACACGAGGCTGATGCCCGTGTCGGGTGCGTCGACGAGCGGACGCGACGTCACGTCGCGCCGCGAGTGCGCCCGCGCCACCGACATCGGCATGATCGCCACACCGGCGTTCGCCGCGACCAGCTCGATCGTGTCGGCATCCTGGCCGTCGAGGATCGTCTCGCCCGCGAGATCCGCGAGCGCGAGCTCATCGAAGGCCGCCACCGCGTGATCCTTCGGGGCGACGACGACGGGGCGCTCGCGATACAGCGGGATCGCGTGGAACTCGTCATCCGCACCCACTTCGCGCAGCAGCGCCATGTGGGTCTCGCCCGCGCGGAGCGCCGTGAGCGCGTCATCCTGCGGCAGCGGGACCAACTCGAGGGTGGCGCGCCGCATCCGCTCCCGCCACACCCGCTCCCACTTGCCAGGGGTCACGCCCGGCACGAAGGCGACGCGGAACGGTTCGGTCGCGGAGTCGAGGGGCACGGGTTCGAGGCTACCCTCGAACCATGACCGATTCCGAGCCCCGCGAGGACCGCCGCCAGCAGCCCAAGCCCCCCAAGACCCAGTACCTGTCGGCGAAGACCGCGGCGAAGAAGCTCGGCATCTACCTGCCGGCGGCCCCCGCCGACTTCCAGGAGAGCCAGCATTCGCGCGACGAGCTCGCGGCGCTGCAGGCGGACCCGCCTGCGTGGCTGCAGAGCCTGCGCGTCGATGGGCCGCACCCGCGCGATGAGGTGTCGCGTCGCCTCGGCATCACGAACTCGGGCCTCGCGCGTGCGGGTGTCTCGGATGCGATGACGACCGACGAGATCAAGGCGCTCGTCGCGGATCCGCCCCAGTGGCTCATCGACGAACGGCGCCGCACCAACCCCTGACGCGCCCCTGCAC
>JAEYUT010000022.1 GCA_023432305.1 Actinomycetes bacterium | reverse complement strand
CTCCAGCGCCGCTTCGCGGATGAGCTCCGAGATGCGGTGCTCCCGTGTCTCGTCGGTGACGGCGTCGTCCGGATACAGAGGGGGCGACTCCGGCATGAGAGCGATGAGCTGCGACACGAGCGTGTCGAGCTGGATGCCCTGCAGCGACGACACCGGGATGATGTCGTCCCACTCGCGCAGCTCGCTGACCGCAAGCAGCTGCTCGGCGACAGCGGGTCGCGATGCGGTGTCGACCTTCGTGACGATCGCGACCTTCTTCGCGCGCGGGAACTTGTCGAGCTGCTCGTTGATGAAGCGGTCTCCGGGGCCGATCTTCTCATCCGCCGGCACACAGAAGCCGATGACGTCGACATCGCCGAGGATCCCCGTCACCACATCGTTGAGCCGCTCCCCGAGGAGCGTGCGCGGGCGGTGGATGCCGGGCGTGTCGACGATGATGAGCTGGCCGTCCTCGCGGTGCACGATGCCCCGGATCGCCGTGCGAGTGGTCTGGGGCTTCGCGGAGGTGATCGCGACCTTCTCCCCCACAAGCGCGTTGGTGAGCGTCGACTTGCCGACATTCGGACGCCCCACGAAGGTGGCGAACCCTGCCCGGAAGCTCGCGGCCATCATTCCTCTTCTCCGGAGGCGAGCGCCTCCTGCATGCCCGCGAGCGAGGCGTCTCGCTCGACGATCACGGTCGTGACCTGCTTGCGCCGACCTTCGGTGCGGTCCGCGGTGAGCACGAGCCCGTAGATGCGCGCGCTCGAACCGGCAACCGGCAGGCGTCCCAGCGCCTTCGCGAGGAGGCCTCCCACGCTGTCGACCTCGTCATCCTCGATCTGCAGACCGAACAGGTCGCCGAGTTCGTCGATCGAGAGCCGCGCGCTCACGCGGAACAGGCCCTCGCCGATCTCCTTGACCTCATCGACGTCACGGTCGTACTCGTCCGAGATGTCGCCCACGAGCTCCTCGATGAGATCCTCGAGCGTCACGAGCCCCGCGATGCCTCCGTACTCGTCCACGACCATCGCCAGATGCATCGAGTCGCGCTGCATCTGGCGCAGCGTGTCGTCGGCTTTCTTGGATTCGGGGATGAACGAGGCGGGCCGCACGAGATCCTTGACCGTCGTCGCCGCGGCGTCGAGCGGCTGCTCATAGCTGAGTCGCGCGATGTCGCGCAGGTAGAGCACCCCCAGCACCTCGTCGACGTCGCGCCCGATGACCGGGATCCGCGACACACCCGTGCGGAAGAACAGTCCGAGGGCAGCGCCGATGGAGCTGTCGGCCTCGAGCGTCACCATGTCGGTTCGCGGCACCATGACCTCGCGCACGACCGTGTCGCCCCACTCGAAGATCGAGTGGATGAGCTCTCGGTCATCCTCTTCGAGCACCTCGAGCTCGGTGGCCTCATCCACCATCGACAGCAGCTGCTCCTCGCTCGAGAACGAGACAGCGGTCTTCGGGCGGCCGGGGGTGACCCGGTTTCCGAGCGCGACGAGACCCGCCGCGATCGGCCCCAGAAGCACCCGGATCGCGCGCACGATGAGCGCAGAGAACGACACGATGCCCTTCGCGTGGGCGCGCCCGACGCTGCGCGGGCTCGATCCGACGAGGACGAACGACGTGCCCGTCATGACGACGGCGCTCGCGAGAAGCACCCACCACCAGTGGTCGAAGATCTCGGCGAAGGCGAGCGTCACGAGCACCGCGGCGAACGTCTCCGAGACGACGCGCATGAAGTTGACGGCAGTGACGTGGGCGCCCACATCGCCCGCGATGGCCTGCAGCGACTTCTTCGCGCGACGATGAGCGGCGAGATCCAGGAGATCGCTGCGCGAGAGCACGGAGAGCGCCGAATCGACGGCGGCGAGAAGACCGCCGAAGGCGACCGCCGCGATGGCGACCGCGATGAACCACCCGAGCATCGCGGACTACTTCCCGCGCTGGGTGTGGGCGTAGCCCACCAGGATGTCGCGCTGCAGCCCGAACATCTCCTTCTCCTCGTCGGGCTCGGCGTGGTCGAACCCGAGCAGATGGAGGATGCCGTGGGCGGTGAGCAGCTGCAGCTCGTCCTGGGTGGAGTGACCGGCCGTCTTCGCCTGCTCGATCGCCACCTGCGGGCACAGCACGATGTCTCCGAGCAGGCCCGGGGGCGTCACCTCGTCGTCGGTGCCGGGGCGCAGCTCATCCATCGGGAAGCTCAGCACGTCGGTGGGGCCCGGCTCGTCCATCCACTGCACGTGCAGCTGCTCCATCGCGGCCTCATCGACAAGGACGATCGCGAGGTCGGCGTCCGGGTGCACGCGCATGTAGTCGAGTGCGAATGCCGAGAGCCGCACGAGAGCGGCCTCGTCGACCTCCACGCCCGATTCATTGTTGATCTCGATCGACATCGCTATCTCTTCCCCATGCCCTTGTTCATGCCTCTGCGGCGGTCGGCGCGATTCGCGAACTCGGCGGCTTCACGCCGCTCGTATGCGCGCGCCTGCTTCTCGGCGTCGTATTTCGTGTAGGCGTCGACGATGCGCCCGACGAGCGAATGACGCACGACGTCGTCGCTCGTGAGTCGCGCGAAGTGGATGTCGTCCACGCCGTCGAGCACCCTCGTGACCAGCTGAAGCCCGGAGGCGCCGGCCGGCAGATCGATCTGGGTGATGTCGCCCGTGACGACCATCTTGGTGCCGAACCCGAGCCGCGTGAGGAACATCTTCATCTGCTCGGGTGTGGTGTTCTGGGCCTCATCGAGCACCACGAACGAGTTGTTGAGCGTGCGGCCGCGCATGTAGGCGAGCGGGGCGACCTCGACGGTTCCCGAAGCGAGCAGCTTCGGCACGAGCTCGGGGTCCATCATCTCGTTGAGGGCGTCATACAGCGGCCGCAGGTACGGGTCGATCTTGTCGGTGAGGGTGCCCGGCAGGAACCCGAGACGCTCGCCCGCTTCGATCGCGGGACGGCTCAGGATGATGCGGTCGACCTCTTTGCGCTGCAGCGCCTGCACGGCCTTCGCCATCGCGAGGTAGGTCTTGCCGGTTCCTGCGGGCCCGATGCCGAACGTGATCGTGAAGTCGTCGATCGCGTCGACGTACTCCTTCTGCCCGAGCGTCTTCGGACGGATCGCCTTGCCGCGAGTGGTGAGGATCGCCTGACCGAGCACATCGCCGGGTGCCCCACCGCGCTCGAGGATGCGGCGCGAGATCGCGACCTCGGCGGGCCCGAGATCCACGCCCTTGCGCACGAGCTCGGTGAGCTCGTCGACGAGGCGCCGAGCCGCCTGCACGGGCTCCGCGGGGCCTTCGAGGCTCACCACGTTGCCGCGCACGTGCACGGTCACCTCGGGGTACTGATGCTCGAGCGTCGTGAGCAGGCGGTCCTGCGGGCCGAGGAGCCGCACCATGGCGACGCCATCGACCTCGACCTCGACGCGCGTGGACGGTGCGCCGTCAGCAGTGGAGCCGGGGATGTCGTCAGCCAAGAGTGCCTTCCGCGAGACCCCCGGCGAGCACATGCGCGTGCACATGGAAGACCGTCTGACCTGCGCCCGCACCCGTATTGAACACGAGACGGAAATCGCCGTCCGCGAATTCACCGGCGAGCTGCGTCGCCACCTCGACGAGGCGCGCGAGCAGCGCGGGGTCGCCCGCGGCGAGCGCCGTGACATCCCGGTACTCGGCCGTCTTCGGCACGACGAGAAGGTGCACGGGCGCCTGCGGCGCGATGTCGTGGAACGCGATGACCGTGTCGTCCTCGAAGACGATGCTGGCGGGGATCTCGCGCGCGATGATGCGCTCGAAGATCGTGGGCGTATCCGTCATCCCACCATTCTACGGGCGCGGGTCCGTCCCGCTGGCTCTGCTTGGATGAGAGCGT
>JAEYUT010000002.1 GCA_023432305.1 Actinomycetes bacterium | reverse complement strand
CGCCGGTGAGGACCACGCGGCCCGCGAGCTCGTCGGTGCCGAAGTGCGTGCGGCCCGCCTGCACGAAGGTCTCGTAGGTGCCCTGCAGGATCCCCTGCGTGCCGATGTAGATCCATGAGCCGGCGGTCATCTGCCCGTACATGGTGAGCCCGAGCTGCTCGAGGCGACGGAACTCATCCCAGTTGGCCCAGTCGCCCACGAGATTCGAGTTCGCGAGCAGCACGCGCGGGGCCCACTCGTGCGTCTGCATGACCCCCACGGGGCGCCCGGACTGCACGAGCAGCGTCTCGTCTCCCCGGAGCGTCTCGAGCGAGCGCACGATCGCGTGGAAGCTGGGCCAGTCGCGCGCGGCCTTGCCGGTTCCCCCGTACACGACGAGCTCCTCGGGGTGCTCGGCGACCTCCGGGTCGAGGTTGTTCTGCAGCATGCGCAGCGCGGCTTCCTGCGGCCAGCCGAGGGTGTGCAGGGTGCTGCCACGGTGTGCGGTGATCATGCGAGTCCTTCCACGAGGGCGCCGTCGGCGACGAGGTCGACGGCGGAGGCGATGTCGGGTGCGAGGAACCGGTCGGGGCCGGGGGCGGGCACACGCTCGCGGATCATCTCGACGGCGCGGCTCGTGGCTGGCGCTGCCCCCTCGCCGCGCATCTCGATGCCGCGCGCGGCAGTCATGAGCTCGACCGCCAGCACCCGCCCGAGGCCATCGAGCGAGCGGCGCAGCTTGCGCGCGGCGCTCCATCCCATCGAGACGTGGTCCTCCTGCATGGCGCTCGTGGGAATCGAGTCGACGGATGCGGGCACCGCGAGGCGCTTCAGCTCGCTCACGATCCCCGCCTGCGTGTACTGGGCGATCATGTGCCCGGAGTCGACGCCCGGGTCGGACGCGAGGAACGGCGGGAGACCGCCGCTTCGCGCCTTGTCGAGGAACCGGTCGGTGCGACGCTCGCTCATCGAGGCGACATCCGCCGCGGCGATCGCCAGGAAGTCGAGCACATAGCCGATCGGCGCCCCGTGGAAGTTGCCGTTCGATTCGACGCGGCCGTCGGAGGTCACCACAGGGTTGTCGATCGCGCTCGCGAGCTCCACCTCGGCAACCCGGCGCGCGTGGGCGGCAGTGTCGCGCGCTGCCCCATGCACCTGGGGCGCGCAGCGCAGCGAGTACGCGTCCTGCACACGGGTGAAGCCGGTGCTTCGATGGGCGGCGATGACCGGCGAGCCTGCGAGGAGCGAGCGGATGCGCGCCCCCGACTCCGCCTGGCCGGGATGCGGGCGAAGCGCCTGCAGGTCCTCGGCGAACACCGTGTCGGTGCCCGCGAGCCCCTCGATGCTGAGTGCGGCGGCGAGGTCGGCCGTGCGGAGAAGACGTTCGAGGTCGACGAGGGCGAGGCACAGCATCCCGAGCATGCCGTCGGTGCCGTTGATGAGAGCGAGACCCTCCTTCTCGCGCAGCTCCACCGGCTCGATGCCGGCATGGCGGAGAGCGTCAGAGGCATCCGCGAGCTCTCCCCTGACACGCACCGGCCCCTCACCCATCGCGGCGAGCGCGATGTGGGCCAGCGGCGCCAGGTCTCCCGAGCAGCCGAGCGACCCGTACTCGCCGATCACCGGCGTGATGTCGTGCTCGAGCATCGCCGCGTACACCTCGGCGACCTCCGGCCGCACCCCCGTGTGACCGGTCGCGAGCGTCTGCAGTCGCAGCAGCATCGTGGCGCGCACCACCTCGCGTTCCACCTCGGGGCCCGAGCTGGCGGCGTGCGAGCGCACCAGGGAGCGCTGCAGCTCGATGCGGCGCTCGGTGGGGATCTGCTGCACGGCGAGCGCCCCGAAGCCTGTGGAGATGCCGTAGTGGGGGCGGGTGTCGTGAGCGAGCTCATCGATGACGGCGCGCGAACGCTCCATCGCCTCGAACGCCGCCGGGATGATGCGCACGCGCGCATCATGGCGCGCCACCGCGACGGCCTGCTCCACGCTGAGGGGTGCTCCCCCGAGCTCCACGATGTGCGGCATCCGGACTCCTTCGTGCGTTGGGCTCCACTGTGGGTCATCCGCCTCTCCCGCAGGAGGCCCCCGAGGCGTAATGTGTCTGGAATCCCAGACGATCCGGAGAGGAGAGGATGCGGATGAGCACGGCACCTGCCGCCCGCAACGTCCTGCGGATCCTGCGTCACCTGGGCGAGCGCGCTGCCCCCGCCCGCGCCTCGACCATCGCTCGCGATCTCGACCTTCCGCGCTCGACCGTGTACCACCTGCTCCGTGAGCTCATCGAGCAGGGGTTCGTCGTGCACTACCCCGAGTACCGCACCTACGGCCCCAGCGCTCTGCTCGGCGAGCTGAGCACCGCCCCTCGGCGCGCGGAGCAGCTCACGCGCCTCGGCACACCCCTGCTCGAGCGCGCGGTCAAGCTGTCATCGCTGCCCGTGGTGGCGCACCTGTCGACCCTCAGCGGATCGGATGTCATCTACCTCGCACGGGTGCAGACCACTCGTGCGCCGACCACCGTCACGAGCGTGGGAGTGCGCCTGCCGGCGCACCTCACCGCGACAGGCCGATCGATGCTCGCGCGGCTGTCCCCCTCTCAGGTGCGTGCGCTCTATCCGGACCGGATGTCCCTCATCCTCCGCAACCACGCGGGGCCGCGCACCCTCGCCGACCTCACGCATCTGCTCGCCGACGCGCGTGGCCGCGGCTTCGCGACCGAGAACGGCGAGGTGGTGCGCGACTTCGCCTCCGTCGGCGCGGCGGCGGTCGACGCATCCGGCTACCCGGCCGCGGCGATCGGCCTCACCTTCCGCGGACCGGCCACCGACGACGCGTGGCGCGCACTCGGCGCGATCGTCGTCGACGCCGCCCATGAGCTGACGGCGCGCCTCACGGGCCGCCCCCACACATCCGCGCCGTCCCCTGCATGAGGCGGGCGCCCGGAATCGCATGGATGAGGTGTCCAGCACCGAGCCCCTAGGCTTGATCGGTGACTTCCGCACCTGCCCATCTCGATCGTCTCACCCGCGTCATCCCCGACTTCCCCGAACCTGGCATCCTGTTCCGCGACCTGACCCCCGTCTTCGCGGACGGCCCCGCGCTTGCGGCCGTCGCCGACGCTCTCGTGGAGCCGTTCAACGGGGAATACGACGTCGTCGCGGGTGTGGAGGCGCGCGGCTTCGCGCTCGCCGCAGCGACCGCGGCACGCAGCGGGCACGGCCTGCTCCTGATCCGCAAGGCGGGCAAGCTCCCCGGCGAGACCCTCCGCGAGAGCTACGCCCTCGAATACGGCGAGGCGACCCTCGAGGTGCACACCGATCAGCTGCCTGCAGGCACCCGTGTGCTGCTCGTCGATGATGTGCTCGCCACGGGCGGCACTCTGGCAGCCTCGCAGCGCCTCATCGCGCGCGCAGGCTGGGAGCTCGCCGGCACCTCCGTGGTGCTCGAGCTCGACGGACTCGGCGGCCGCGACAAGGTCGAGGGTCACGTCCACACGCTGCAGCTCGCCTGACACGTCCTCTCAGCGAGGTCCGAAGCGGGCCAGCGGGAGCAGACTCGCTGCGAAGAGCGCAGCCGGCATCACGGCGAGGCCGACGACGATCGCGACCCGGGCCGCATCCGACTGCATGACATCGGCTCCCGTCGATTCGAGGTAGCCGCCGACGCTCAGAACGACGCCGAAGACGGCGGGGCCGAGCGCCGAGCCGAGAAGGTCGATGCCCGACCAGACGCCCGCGATGAGACCGATGCGGTTCTCGCCCGTGCGACGCTCGTCGTCGGCGGCGAGCTCCGCGAGCATCGCGAGAGGGAAAAGCTGAGCGCCCGAGTACCCGATGCCGAGCGTGACCGATGCGAGCAGAAGCACGGCGAGGCTCCCGGAGAGCGC
>JAEYUT010000344.1 GCA_023432305.1 Actinomycetes bacterium | reverse complement strand
CGAACCCGACACCAGATACAGGTAGGTGAGCACGAGCCCCAGCAGCGTCGCGAAGATCACACCCGCGGCCTTCTGGTAGATGTGCAGCAGCCCGAAGAGCACAGCGGACAGCGCGAACGCGAGCGGCGCATCCGGCCAGATGCCGAACAGCAGCGCGGGGAGCGCGAGTCGGAACAGAGTCTCCTCGAAGATGCCCGCCGAGAGCCCGAGCCCCGCACCGTACCGCAGTTCGCCGCGGGTGCGGGGGATGAGCGCCCCCACATCGCCGAGCTTCGGGATGTCGTCAGGGTCGGCGTTGCGCACCAGGACGAACGGCACCACCGCGCCGATGACGCCGCCGATGATCGCGCCGATGGTGATGCCGCGTCCGATCGAGGAGTCGATGAAGAACTCGCGCGAGGCGGCGATCGGCGCCCACGACTGCGCCTGGGCGAGCGCAACGGGCACGATGTCCCCGGTGGCGAGGAGCAGCGCGCACGAGAGTCCGCCCATCACGAAGACCGACTCGAGCAGCCACGTGCGCATGATCTTCTGGCGGGACGAGGTGAGCCGCAGTCGCTTGAACTGCGCGTATTCGCGTCGCTCACGGGAGACGGCGCGCCACACGAGCATCGTCACGACGACGAGCAGCAGCGCGAGCAGCTGGAGATCCATTGCCGTCATCTTGCCGCATCATCGAGCGCCCGCCGTCCGACCGCGCTTGAATGGTCGCGATGACCACCCCTGCCGTCGGCCTGCGCTCGGAACGCGGCCCCATCCTCCTCGCCATCATGGTGGCGACGGGTGTCGTCGCGATCGATGCGACGATCCTCGCGACGGCGGTGCCCGCGATCGTCGCCGATGTGGGCGGGTTCGCGCAGTTCCCGTGGCTGTTCTCGATCTACCTGCTCACGCAGTCGGTGACGGTGCCGGTGTACGCGAAGCTGGCCGACACGCTCGGACGCAAGCGCGTCGTGCTGTTCGGTCTCACGGTGTTCCTCATCGCGTCGATCCTGTGCGGGGTCGCATGGGACATGCCGAGCCTCATCGCGTTCCGGGCGGTGCAGGGCATCGGCGCCGGTGCGATGCTGCCCGTCACGACGACGATCATCGGCGACATCTACACGGTCGAGGAGCGCGCCCGGGTGCAGGGCTACGTGGCGAGCGTGTGGGGGATCGCCGCCGTCGCAGGTCCCACGCTGGGCGGCATCTTCGCCGAACTGGGCGTGTGGCGCGGCATCTTCTGGGTGAACATCCCGCTGTGCATCCTCGCGTTCTGGCTGCTGGCGCGTGGCTACCACGAGTCACGGGTGCCGCGGCGGCACCGGATCGATGTCGCGGGCGCCGCGCTGCTCACGGCGGCGCTCTCGGTGCTGCTGCTCGCCGTGCTCGAAGGCGGGCACGCCTGGGACTGGGTCTCGCTGCCGACGGCGCTGCTCGCCGGGGCGGGCGTCGTGCTGCTGGTGGTGTTCGTGCTCGTCGAGCGGCGGGCCGCGGAACCCGTGCTGCCCATGTGGATCTTCTCGCGGCCGCTGCTGCGCTCGACGAACCTCGTGGGGCTCGCGGTCGGCGCCGCTCTCGCCGGTCTCACCGCGTACGTGCCCACCTACCTCGTGGTCGGCCTCGACGTGAGTCCGCTCGTCGCGGGTCTCGCGCTCGCGACGCTCACCATCGGCTGGCCGATCGCGGCGTCGCTCTCCGGGCGGCTCTACCTGCGGATCGGCTTCCGAGCGACCGCGATCATCGGCTCCGTGGTGGTGCTCGTGGGGGTGGCGGTGCTGTCGCTGCTGAGCCCTTCGCCCTCGATCCTGCTCGTGGCGAGCACATCGTTCGTCATCGGCCTCGGCTTCGGCTTCGCCTCGGTTCCCGCGATCGTCGCGGCGCAGTCGAGTGTCGGCTGGGAGGAACGCGGCGTCGTCACCGGGGCGGGCATGTTCGCGCGTTCGATCGGTCAGGCGGTCGGCGCCGCTGTGCTCGGTGCTGTCGCGAACGGCGTGATCGCCAGTCGCGGCGGAGACGAGACGGACCCCGGCACGATCATCGCCGCATCCACTGCGGTGTTCGTGGGGGCGACGGTCGTGGCTGCCGTGCTCGTCATCGCGGCGATCGCGATGCCGCGCGAGCGGATTGCGCCCGGTGCCGCATCATCAGGTGCCGCTTCGGACGTCTCCGCTTAGCGGCCGCACGCCCCCCACATGCCCGCACGGGCGGCCTGCGCCTCATCTTCGGCGGCCTCCACCTCGTCGGCCCACAGGTAGTTGGGCTTCAGCACCACGGCCTCCGCGAATCCCTCTCGGATGAGATCGAGGTTCACCAGGCGCCCGTCCTCGGTGAACAGGAACAGCAGCGAGCGGTCGTACTGGTCGAGGGTGCGCACATCGGCGACGGTGCGCACGGTCGTGCCCTCGGGGAGCATGCGCCGCAGCGCCGACCGAGCTTCGTCGCCGAAGCACTCCACATTCTCACCGACCTCCGGGGTGTCGACACCGAGCAGGCGCACCTTGCGGCCGTCTTCGAGGAACAGGGTGTCGCCGTCGTGCACATAGCGCACGATCGCGGTGCCGGCATCTGCGGGGATCGCGGGGGTCGCGACGCCGGATGCCACAGGCTCGGATTCGCCCGGCGGGGCGACGCTCGGCGAGGCGGGAGCCTCCGCTGCCTGCTCGGTGGCTGCGCTGGTCAGCTCGTCGAGCCCCGGGAGGCGGCCGCCGTTCAGGTCGGCGAGAGCCCAGAGGCCGACGCCCACGAGCACGATGATGACCAGGATCCCCCACACGCGACGCACGGAACGAGTCTGGCAGGGTGGGAGCATGACCGACGACCTCGAGACCCCCGTCGTGCCGACGACCCCGCTCCCGCGCCTCGAGGAGCTCGTCGCGGTGCTCGGCTATCTGCGCGCTCCCGGACGCTGCGCCTGGGATCGCGAGCAGACGCACCGGTCGCTCGTGCAGTATCTCCTCGAGGAGACCTACGAGCTCGTCGATGCGATCGAGGCGGGGGAGGACGCGGAGCTCATCGAGGAGCTCGGCGACGTGCTCTATCAGGTGATCTTCCACTCCGACATCGCCGCGGAGGAGGGGCGCTTCACGCTCGAGGATGTCGCGGCGCACATGACGGCGAAGATGGTCGGACGCCACCCTCACGTGTTCGGCGATGTCGTCGCCGAGACGGCGGAGGCCGTCACCGCCAACTGGGATCAGATCAAGAAGTCGGAGAAGCCGGGTCGGGCGAGCGTGCTCGACGGGATCCCGCAGGCGATGCCGTCGCTCGCGCTCGCCGCGAAGCTGCTCGGCCGTGCCGAGAAGGTCGGTCTCGAGCCGGTCGCGGCGCCGTCGGTTCCGCAGACGGAGGCGGAGCTCGGCGATGAGCTGCTGGCGACGGTCGTCGCGGCGCGGGCGGAGGGCCTGGATGCGGAGCGCGCGCTGCGCGATGCGCTCCGCCGCCTGCAGGACGACATCCGGGCGGCCGAGACGGAGTGACGACGGGTCGCACCTCCGCCTGCGCTTACGCCGACGCCGAACGCGCGCGGTAGGCGCGCACGGCCATCCGGTTGCCGCAGCGGGTCGAGCAGAAGCGCTTCGATCCGTTCTTCGAGAGGTCGACGAGCAGACCGTCGCAGTCGTCGGCTTCGCAGTCGCGAAGGCGATCGAGACGCTCCGCGCGGATCACGTCGATGAGTGTCATCGCGGCTTCCACGACGATGCGCTCGGCGAGCGGCGCATCAGTGTCGGTGGCGTGCACGTGCCAGCCGAGGCCGTCGTGGTTGACGAGCTGCGGGGTGGCGCGGGCGTCGATGAGGATCCGGTTGATCCAGGCGACGACGTCGAGCTCCTCGGCGCCCCAGATGGCCCGCACATCGGCGCGCACGCGCTTCACTGCGTCGAGCTCGGCGGCCGTGCACGGGCGGGGGAGGTTGAAGGTCCACTCGTCGAGGAACGCGTCGAGGTGGCGCGTTCCGGCGAGCTCATCCGAGCCGGATTCGGACGACTCGGGAACGGTGTTGGCGAGGGCCTGCAGAAAGCTGAGGTTGAGTTCGGTGTCATGGGTGAAAAGCATTTGACTCCTGACCTCCTCGCTCGATAGCGTCACGACCGAACATCGTTTAGCCCATGACCATACAGGAGGAGTCGCCGTGATCGCTCGCGTCGCCCATGCGCCCCGCGGCGTCCTCGGCGTGATTCTCGGCCTTATCGCCGCGCTCGGCTTCGGTGCGGGCGGGGCCATCATCAAGCCCCTCTTCGAAGCAGGATGGACCCCCGGGGCGGCCGTCCTCGCACGGCTCATCGTGGCCACCATCCTGCTCACCATCCCGGCGCTCGTCATGGCCCGGTTCGACCTGCGTCCGCTGCTGCGCTCGTGGAAGCTCGTCCTCGCCTACGGCGCACTCGCGGTCGCCGGCGTGCAGCTCGCCTTCTACGCGTCGCTCGAGCGCATCCCGGTGAGCACCGCGCTGCTGATCGAATACCTCGCGCCCGTCGCGCTGCTGCTGGCGGCATGGGCGCGCACCCGCCGCACGCCTCACCGTGTCGTGCTCGTCGGAGCCGTCATCGCGCTCACGGGGCTCGTTCTCGTCATCGGCCCCACGGGTGTGGGCCCGGAAGGACTCGACCCGTTCGGCGTGCTCCTGGCGGGCATCGCGATGGTCGGGGTCGCGTTCTACTACGTCGTCGGCGCACGGATGCCCGACGATGTTCCGCCCGTCACCGTCATCTGGGCGGGGTTCATCGTCGGCGCCACGCTCCTCGCCCTCGCGGGCGCCATCGGCATCCTCCCCATGGAGATGACCACAAGCGACGTCGCCTTCTTCGGCACCATGGCGCCGTGGTGGGCGCCGCTGCTGACCGTCGGCTTCGTCGCCACAGCACTCGCCTACATCGCCGGCATCGCATCCATCGCCCTGCTCGGCACCCGACTCGCGTCGTTCCTCGGACTGTTCGAGGTCGTGTTCGCCGGCATCGTCGGATGGATTCTGCTGGGTGAGGCGATCGCCCCGATCGGCCTCCTCGGCGCCGCGCTCATCCTCGTGGGGATCGTGCTCGTGAGACTCGAGCCGAGCGCGGCCGACGCGCAGACTCTCCCCGAGCCGATGCCCGTCACCGGGCCGATCGAGATCATCGACCGGCCCGGCGACTCAGGCGATCCGGCTTCCCGCAGCGAGTGAGCGGGTGGGGGCGTGGGTGCGTGCGATCGCTCCCACGATGAGCCCGCCTGCGAGCAGCACGTGCAGCGCGAGACCCACCGCCCAGCTCGGCACCGTCGACTCGATCAGCTCTCGCGCCGTCGGGGATTCGCTGCCCTCCCACGTCGCCGGGTCGCACTCCGAGTAGTAGGTCGGCGCCGCAGGTTCGATCTGCGCCATGCGGCTGGTCCACTTGATGAAGCCGAACGCATCCTCCGGTGAATCCCAGCGGTTGTAGGTGGTCGGAACCGCATCCGCGAGCAGCACGTACGGGTTCGCCGCGAGCACCCACCACACGTTCTGGAACTGCGGAAGTCCGTAGGAATACGAACTGACCACCGTGCACTCGGCGTCGATCGGCAGGCCCGTCTGCGGATCGAACTCCACATCGGGGTTCTTCTCCCAGTCGATGTTCTCCTGCACGACAGTCACCGTCTTCTGCGTCGCCCAGCCGCCGAGCCCGAACGCGATGAGCGTTCCGACCGACAGCAGCGCCACCACGAGATAGGTCACCACGACCGAGAACAGCGGACGCCGGATGAGACCGGACAGGCCCACCCCGATGGCCGCGACCACCCCCAGCTCGACCGCGAGCACGAGCACCGACACGATCGCCGTCGCGGGATCCGCGCCACCCAGGACGAGTGCGAAGAGCAGGAACGGCAGCGCCGCCACGAGGAACGCGAGGGCCGTGATCCACGCCGCGAGGAGCTTGCCGAGCACGAGCTGCGTCGTCGTGACGAGCGTCACCTGCGTGGTGGCGAGAGTGCCGTTCTCCCGGTCGCCGTTGACGGCGTTGCCCGAGAGAGCCGGTGTCACGAGACTGCCGAGAAGCAGCACGAAGTACACGATCGCCGAATACAGCACCGCGCCCGCCGACTCCGTGTTGACGGTCGAGATCCACGTGAAGATCGTCACGATCAGCACGACCACCACGAACACGCCGAGCAGCACGTACCAGGCCATGCCGCGCACGCGCTGCTGCAGCTCGATCGAGGCGATCGTCCACATCCGCGAGAGCCAGTTCATCGGGTCTCTCCGTTCTCGGGGGAAGCGGACTCAGGATCCGCGGGGTTCGTGAGATCGAGGAAGGTGTGCTCGAGATCGCCCAACGCGGGCGCGAAGGACGACACCGGCACACCGGCCTTCACGAGTGCCGCGAGCAGCGCGGCCGCCCGGTCGTCTCCGGCGAGCGGCACGATGAGGCCCTGCGGGTCGACCGTGATGCGCGACGCCGGCACGCCCGCCACGAGGAGGGCATCCGCGAGCGACGACGGCTCCAGCGAGCGGATGCGCCACGCGCGCTCCGTGCGCTGCGCGGCCTCGATGCGGTCGGCGCTCACCGAGACGCCTCGCTCGAGGAACACCGCGCGGTCGGCGAGCTCGTCGAGCTCGGCGAGCACATGGCTGGAGACGATGATCGTCCGCCCCTCGGATGCGAGCTGGCGCAGCAGCACGCGCAAGGCGATGCGGGCCCCCGGGTCGAGCCCCGAAGCCGGCTCATCCAGCAGCAGCACCTGCGGGTCGTGCACGAGCGCCCGAGCCAGGCTCAGACGCTGCTTCTGGCCACGCGACAGCACGCGCGTGGGGCGATCGGCGAGCTCTGCGAGATCCACCAGGTGCACGAGCTCGGCGGCGCGAGCCGCGGCATCCGGCCTCGGCATCCCGTACAGGCGACCCGTCAGCTCGAGGCTGCGGCGCACCGAGAGCGCCGGCCACGAGCCGAGCACATCCGGCATCCAGCCGAGCATCGCGCGCACCTGGGCGCTCTCGGTCACCGGGTCGGCGCCGTTGATGCGGATCTGACCGCGGTCGGGGGCGAGCAGCGTCGCGAGCATGAGCAGGAGGGTCGTCTTCCCGGAGCCGTTGGGGCCCACGAGACCCGTCACCTGGCCGGGGAGGGCATCGAAGCTCACCGAGCGCACGGCGTGGACATCACCGAAGGAACGCGCCACATCCGTGACGGTGACCCCCGTGTGGCGGGCGGCGGAGTCGGGCTCAGAAACGCTCATGATGTGACCATAGGGGGCGATCGGTGACGTGGCGTCCACCTGGCGGATGATCGTCGTCCGACCGCAGACCGGGACGATGAGAGAATCAGCGGGTGGCAACGCAGGTGAACCCTCCGCGCGGGATGCGCGACTTCCTCCCCGCCGACAAGGCGCGCCGTGAGCGCATCCTCTCCGAGATCCGGCGCGTGTACCGTGCGCACGGCTTCGATGAGATCGAGACGCCCGTCGTGGAGGACTCGGAGCGTCTGCACTCGGGCCTCGGCGGCGACAACGAGAAGCTCGCGTTCGGGGTGCTCAAGCGAGGACTCGAGGTGGCCGATCTGCACGCCGCCGAGAGCGTGCTCGACCTCGTCGACCTCGGCCTCCGTTTCGACCTCACGGTGCCTCTCGCGCGCTTCTACGCGACCCACCGCGCCGAGCTGCCCGCGGTGTTCCGCGCCATCCAGGTGGCGCCCGTGTGGCGCGCCGAGCGCCCGCAGAAGGGCCGCTTCCGCCAGTTCGTGCAGTGCGACATCGACATCATCGGCGAGCCCGGCATCCAGGCCGAGGCCGAGCTGCTGACGGCGTCGCTCGCGACCGTCGACGCTCTGGGGCTGCAGGATGCGACGATCCGCATCAACGACCGCCGTCTCCTCATCGGCATGCTCACGGGCTTCGGCTTCCCCGCGGACGAGCACGAGCAGGTGCTCATCACGATCGACAAGCTCGACAAGATCGGCCCCGAGGGCGTCACCGCCGAGCTCGCCGAGCGCAGCTCCGCGCCGGAGGCGGTCGAGGCGTTCCGCACCTTCCTGCTGCGCCCGCAGACCCGCGAGTTCGAGCCGTTCGGAGAGCGGGCCATCCGCAAGGCGCTCCCCGAGGGGGCGGATGATGAGGTCGTCGGAGGGCTCGTCGCGATCGGCGAGGCCGTCGCCGCCGCACGCGGGCAGGAGGATCCGCCTCTCGTCTTCGACCCGTTCCTGGTGCGCGGCATGGGCTACTACACGGGCCCGATCTTCGAGCTCGCCCACCCGAGCGTGCCCTACTCGCTCGGCGGCGGCGGACGCTACGACGGCATGATCGGGCGCTTCCTCGGCACCGACGTGCCCGCTGCGGGCTTCTCGCTGGGCTTCGAGCGCCTCGTCGACCTCGTGGAGCTGCCGGGCGGCACCGGGGGAGCGGCGGTCGCGCTCGTCCACGACGCGGACGCGCCGCTCGCGCCGCTTCTGGCGCTGCAGGCCGAGTTCGTCTCCCGCGGTGACCGCGCGCGTCTCGTGCGCCGCGCGAAGAACACGAAGCTGCAGCTCGAAGGTCTCGCCGAACAGGGTTTCACGAGCTTCGCCTTCGTCGGCCGCGATATCGCGTCCGCCGACGTCGACGCGCTCGACCTGCGCCCCCTCGACTGACGCGGAGTGCCCCACCCGCCTTCCGGTCTCCCGAGGTGTCGGTTTCTGCCGCTCACGCTCCGCGCGAA
>JAEYUT010000311.1 GCA_023432305.1 Actinomycetes bacterium | reverse complement strand
CTTCGCGGAGGACGCGCGATGAGCGTCTTCGCCGAGGGCGACCGCGTGCAGCTCACCGGCCCCAAGAACCGCCTCCACACCATCACCCTCAAGCACGGTGCCGAATTCGGAACACACCGCGGGGTCATCAAGCACGACGCCATCATCGGCCTCCCGGAGGGCTCGGTGCTCACGAGCTCCAACGGCGACTCGTACCTGGCTCTGCGTCCTCTGCTGAGCGACTTCGTGATGTCGATGCCGCGAGGTGCCGCGATCATCTATCCGAAGGACGCCGCGCAGATCCTCGCGGTAGCCGACATCTTCCCGGGGGCGACGGTCGTCGAGGCGGGCGTGGGCTCGGGTGCCCTCTCGCTGTGGCTGCTGCGGGCGATCGGCGCCGAGGGGCGCCTGCTGTCGTTCGAACGTCGCGAGGAGTTCGCGGAGGTCGCCCGCAACAACGTGACCGCGTTCCTCGGACACACCCCCGACAACTGGTCGATCGGCATCGGCGACCTCGCCGAGGAGCTCCCGGCGACGGTCGAGCCGGGCACCGTCGACCGGGTCGTGCTCGACATGCTCGCCCCGTGGGAGTGCCTCGAGTCCGTCTCGGAGGCGCTCGCGCCCGGCGGCGTGCTCGTGTGCTACGTCGCGACCGCGACCCAGCTCTCGCGCGTCGCGGAGGCGATCCGCGAGACGGGCCTCTACACGGAGCCCTCCTCATCGGAGACCCTCATCCGCGGCTGGCATGTCGAGGGCCTCGCGGTGCGCCCCGACCACCGCATGGTCGCGCACACCGCCTTCCTCATCGCCGCTCGCCGCCTCGCTCCCGGCGCTGTTCTGCCGAGACCCGCACGGCGCGCCTCGAAGACCGAGTACACGGATGAGGACGTCGAGCTCTGGACCCCCGGCGCCCTCGGGGTTCGCGACAAGACCGACAAGCGGATCCGCCGCGTCCTGCGGGATTCGCGTGATCTGGTGGCCGGTGCGCCGTCGACACCCCGTGAGGGGTCGGACGACTCCTCCTCAGATCAGTAGAATCGACTCGCCCCGTGCATTCCTCTGTCATGCCCGCCAGGAAAGAAGGCTTCGTGCGCCGCAATCCCGCGCTTCTCAGCTCCGCCGCGATCGCGATCGTCGCCGCCGCATCCCTGACGGGGTGCACTGCCGATCCGGTCGACTCGTGCTCGCCGTTCGTGGAGAGCGGCGAGAGCGCAGCTCTCGTGACCGCATCGGGTCCCGTCGGCTCGCTTCCGAAGGTCGAGTTCCCGACCCTCACGGCGGACGCGCCCGAGCGCGTCGTCCTCGAGGCGGGCGAGGGCCCCGTCGCGCAGAAGGGCATGACGGTCGACTTCGACGCCGCCGTGTTCGACGCGGCGAGCGGACGCCAGCTCATCACCACCAACTTCGACGGCTCGCCGGGGGTGCGCTACCGCGCCGGTGCGATCCCCTCGGGCGCCGAGGCCGCTGGCGCCCTCGCGGATGCCCTCGTGTGCGCCCAGGCCGGAGAGCGCATCGCGCTCGTCTCGAGCTCCGCCGAGTCGGGCCTCGACCTGTCGTCGCTCGGCATCGCACCCGACGCCGAGATCGTCTTCATCATCGACGTGCAGTCGGTGTTCCTCGGCAAGGCCGACGGCATCAACCAGCTTCCGCTCGACGGCATGCCCACCGTCGTGACGGCCCCTGACGGCACCGTCGGCATCACCGTGCCCGTTGCCGAGGCGCCCGAGGAGACCCGCATCTCCACCATCAAGGCCGGCAGCGGCGAGAAGGTCGAAGAGGGCGACACAGTCGTGCTGCAGATCGCCTCCTGGATCTGGCCCACGCCGGGCGAGAAGCCCACGAAGATCCAGTCCACGTGGACGGCCGTGCCCCTCACCGCGCCCATGTCGGTCGATGCGACGGGCGCCACGGGTGTGACGCAGGGCTTCTACGACGCCGTCGTCGGCGCGTCCGTCGGTTCGCAGGTCCTCGCGGTCGTCGCTCCGGAGGACTCCTACGCCGACGGAGCGTGGCCGGTCGGCGCAGGCGACGGCTCCACCATCATCTACGTCATCGACGTGGTCGGAATCCAGAACCAGGCGGAGTGAGCACGGCACCGGGGAAGGCGAAGCGGGCGGTCCCAGCTGAGGACCGCCAGTTCAGCCTGGTCCTCGCCCTGCTCGCCACCGAATCCGGCCTCACCAAGGCCGAGATCCTGCAGACGGTGCGCGGCTATGCGCAGGACCACGCCGCCGGCGTCGACCCCGCGTCGCTCGACCGCAAGTTCGAGCGCGACAAGGAGAGCATCCGCGAACTCGGGGTGCCGATCGAGACGGTGTCGCTGCTCGGCGACGACTCCGACAACCACAATCTCCGCTACCGCATCCCCAAGGGCGCCTACGACCTCCCGGATGACGTGCGCTTCACCTCCGATGAGGTGGCGCTGCTCAACCTCGCGGCCCGCGTCTGGCAGGAGGGGTCGCTGAGCGGGGAGTCGCGGCGCGCCCTCACGAAGCTGCGTGCGCTCGGCATCTCGACCGACGAGCCGCTCATCGGATTCGCCCCCCGCATCCGTCTGCGCGAGGAGTCGTTCGAACCTCTCAGCCAGGCGATCGACAAGCGCATCGCGGTGCGGTTCAGCTACCTGAAGCCGGGGGAGGAGCGTGCGCGCCAGCGCGAGGTGTACCCGCTCGCGCTCGTGCAGTACGAGGGGCGCTGGCACCTGAGTGCCGTGGAACTCGCCTCCGGTGCGGATCGCACGTTCCTGCTGCGGCGGATCGTCGGCGGCGTGACGCCACTGTCGCAGCAGCCGCCACATGACCGCACAGGCGACCACACGGCGCTGGCGGTCGCAGGCCTCGACGCCGTGTGGCAGGCGAACGCGGCCGAGAT
>JAEYUT010000286.1 GCA_023432305.1 Actinomycetes bacterium | reverse complement strand
GGCACATAGAACTCGAAGTAGAACGACAGGAACGGCACGACACCGGCGAGGCCGATGAGCAGGAACTGCAGGAACGAGTACCGGGCGAGGCGCCACATCACGAAGTCGCACGCCAGGTAGAGAACATAGAACCATCCGTGGGCGGCGAGGATCACGATCGACAGGTTGATCGCGGTGACCTGGTCCTTCGCGGTGAGCGCGAGGAAGCCGAACGGGCCGCCGAGTTCGATGTCGACGTGGAACCCGTAGCGCAGCACCATCATGACCACGAGCAGCAGCAGGAACACGCCGGTGATGGCGGCGGAGACGCGGTAGACCTTCAGTGCGGTCCGCAGGCGCGGGACATCGGCGAGACGGGGTCCGGAGGGCATGGCCTCTAGTCTACGGAACGCGGCTGAGCGCTCGTCCCGCCCGCCTCGGCGGCGACCTCCTGCTCCGCCTCCCACTCGTCGCGCACGACGCGGTACCAGAGGTAGACCGCGAAGCCGGCGAAGATGACCCACTCGGCGGCGTAGAAGACGTTGAGCCAGTTGAGGCTCGCGTCGCGCAGAGGCGGCGGGGAGTGGATGGCGTCGAGCCCGCCGAGCGGCTTCTCCAGAACGAGGTACCCGGCGTAGGGGCTGCCCGGCTCCTCCCACAGGTTGACGAGCTCGCCGACGGAGAGCGCCCGGCGCTCCCCCGCTTCGACGTCGTTGAGCTCGGGCGATTCGCTCGGCAGGTAGCGGCCCGCGAGGTCGAGCATCGTGCCGGTGTCGACGCGAGCTGCCGCGGCGAGCGCCTTCTGGGCGTCCGGCGCCCAGCCGATGCCGACGGCGAGCGAATCCCCTGACTCGGTGAGCAGATGCCCCACGAGCCAGGCACCCATGGGGCCGTCGTTGTCCCGGCCGGTGAGCACGGTGAAGTCGTCGGCGACGAACTCGCCCGTCACCGTCACCTTCTGGCCGATCGCGGGGTCGCGCATGGGCGCGAACGGCTCGGCGATCGTCTCGAGCGGCACGGAGGTCTCCGTCTCGGGCTCCTCGAGGGTGACGTTGTCGAAGCTGCGCTCCAGCTGCCACTGCCCGAGCGCCGCGAACGCCCCCGCGACGGCGAGCGCCAGGATGAGCGCGCCGATCCACTTGGGACGACGCGCCACCCGGAAGAACTGCGCGGCGGTGGGGCGCGGCGGACGCTCCTCCCGCTCGTCGGCGGTCGCTGCGGATTCGTTCACGTCAGTACTCCGGGTCGATCTCGCGGCGTGGCCGCACGTCGTCGTCCGAGAGCCGATCCGACTGGCTGCGCGCCTGCTCCGCGAGTCGCGCTTCGCGCTCGCGCTCCGGATCGAGCTCCGGTTCGGCGTCCTCGGTCTCGAAGGCGCCCTCTTCATTGTCGACGATCGGCTCGCCCTCCATCGCCGCCTCGGCGAGTGCGAGCGCCCGCTCGCGTTCGAGATCGAGCGCGTGCGGCTGCTCGGCGACCTTCTTCCGCACCCCGAGCAGAAGGCCGATGCGCTCGGAGTTCACGGCGAGCGCGGGACCGACGATCGCCATCACGAGCACGTAGAGGCCTGCGAAGGGGGTGAGCAGCGGATTGAGGTCGCCCATCATCGCGAGCGTCGCGAGGATGAGCACGAATTCGCCGCGACTCACCAGGATGACGGCGGTGTTGATGCCCGCCTGAGTTCCGAAGCCGTTGATGCGCGCCACGATCTGACCGGCGATCGCGTTCAGAACGAGCGTCATCGCGACGGCGACGGCCACAGGCAGCAGCACCCGCCCGAAGGTCGACGGGTCGAGCGCCAAGCCGAAGTTGAGGAAGAAGAACGCACCGAACACGTCACGCAGCGGTGTCGTGAAGGCTTCGATCCGCGCACGGAAGCGCGTCGCGCCGACGGCGAGCCCGATGAGGAACGCGCCGATCGCATCCGTCACCCCGATGATCTCGCCGATGCCGCCGAACATGATCGCCAGGCCGAAGATCAGGATGGTGAAGAGCTCCTCGTCCTTCGTCTGCACGATCTTCGACACCCATCTGCCGCCGAACCGCGCCACCGAGAACATCACGGCCAGGAACGCGAATGCGATCGCGAGCTTCAGCACCACCGCCCAGAAGTCCGTCTCACCCGAGAGCACCACGGAGACGATCGCCAGATACACGGCGACGAAGATGTCCTCCACCACGGTGACGCCGAGGATCATCGGCGTCTCGGGGTTCGCCAGCCGCTTCAGCTCGATGAGCAGCTTCGTGACGATCGCACTCGATGAGGTCGTCGTCATCCCCGCGATCACCAGCGCCTCGCGCGTACCCCAGCCCACCATCATCCCGAACGAGAACCCGGCGACCATGTTGAGCGCCACATAGGTTCCGCCCGAGATGAGCAGTCGCCCCGCATTGCCGAAGAACTCATCCTGATCGAACTCGAGCCCCAGATTGAACAGCAGCAGGATGAGCCCGAACACGGCGATGAGCTCGACATAGCCGGCTTCGAAGCTGAGCGGGAACCAGTCGACGTGCGGGCTCGCGAGGAGCCCCACGAGCATGTAGATGGGGATCGTGGGCACGCCGATGAGCTTGCCGACGCGGCCCAGGGCGTAGGCGATCACGAAGAGGACGCCGAGAACGATGAGGTTCTCGCCGAGGTGCCCCTCCACGCTCAGCCTCCGGGCGGAGCGTCAGCGGTGCGCGGCTTGAACTCGCCCGTCCGGTAGAACTGGAAGGCCTTCGCCACCTTCTCGGGGGCGCCCGCCACCACGAGGGTGTCGCCGGGGAAGACGCGGAAATCGGCGTCGGGGCCGGGGTTGGCGGAATCGCCGCGTACGACCGCGACCACGGTCACACCGGGGAGGCCGCGATCGGTCATGCTGCCGAGCGCCTGCCCGGCGATGTGGTGGTCGTAGTCGACGGGGAACCAGTCGATCGACAGCCCCGGGATGGTCTCGAGACTGCTGATCGACTCGGTGATCTGAGTTCCGCCGAGAAGTTCGGCGAGAGTGCGCGCCTCATCCTCGTCGAGCCGCAGCGACACCTTGTGGTCGCCGTCCTCGGCATCCGAGAAGGTGATCAGATCGGATGCGCCGGAGCGATGCGTGATGACGCCCACCTTGCCGCCGTCGTCGGTGACGAAGGTGTGGAGCACTCCCACGCCGGGGAGTTTGACGCGGCGGACGTCGACCATGGTGAGCTCCTCATGAGGCGGACCGGATCGGACCAGCCTAACGGCGGCGCGTTCGCCGGTGCCGGGCGGATCGGCACGCGCGGCTACGATCGAGGCGTGCGACGCCGCAGCAGCTCCCCCGCCGCCCGTGCCCGATACGCCGCGCGGCGCCGCACGCGGGTCGCACGCGCCGACAACGACCTCACACCCGGGCAATGGCAGAGCCTGCTCGATGCGTGGGGCGCGTGCGCGTACTGCCAGTCACCCGCAGCGGCGCTGCAGCGCGACTGCATCCAGCCGATCTCGCGCGGCGGCCGCTACACGCTCGAGAACGTGGTTCCGGCGTGCGCCTCCTGCAACGCGAGCAAGCACAACGACGAGGTCACCGGATGGCTGCGCCGCAGGAAGCTCGACGAGCGGACCTTCCTGCTGCGTCATGCCGAGATCCTGGGCGCGCTGCGCCGCGTCGAGGGATGAGGTCCGTCGCGCCCGACGCTCACACCTCGCGCGCGGCGAGACGCACCCGCTCGGCGGCGGCGTCGTTCGGCTCCAGCTGGCTGGCGCGCTCCGCCGCGACGCGTTCGAGGTAGAGCTCCACCTCGCGGGCGACGCGGGTCTCATCCCAGCCGAGCACCTCGCCCATGAGACGCGCGGCGACCGGCGAAGCCGAGACGCCGCGGTCCCATGCTTCGATCGACATGCGCGTGCGCCGCGCGAGCACGTCGTCCAGGTGGAGCGCGCCTTCATGGGTCGCGGCGTAGACGATCTCGGCGGCGAGGTAGTCCTCCGTGCCCGGCAGAAGCTCGCCGAGCTCGGGGCGGGCACGCACGAGCGCGAGCACCTCGCGAGTGTGCATGCCGTAGCGATTCAGCAGGTGCGCGACCGCGGCAGGGGTGAGGCCGTGGCGTCGGGCGATGCGGCCTCGCCGGTTCCAGGCCGCGGGGTAGCCCTCGGCACCGGTGAGGGCGATATCCTCGGTGACCGACTCAGGCACCGGACGCCCGAGAGCCCGCACCGCAGCATCCACGGTGTCCTTCGCCATCACGCGATATGTGGTCCACTTGCCGCCCGCGACCACCACGAGGCCCGGCACCGGCGTCGCGACGATGTGCTCGCGGCTGAGCTTGCTCGTCTCGTCGCTCTCACCCGCGAGCAGGGGCCGCAGCCCCGCGAACACGCCCTCCACGTCATCCCGGGTGAGGGGCGTCGCGAGCACCGTGTTGATGTGCCCGAGGATGTAGTCGATGTCGGCGGCCGTCGCAGCAGGGTGCGCGAGGTCGAGCTCCCAATCGGTGTCGGTGGTGCCGATGAGCCAGTGCCTGCCCCACGGGATGAGGAACAGCACGCTCTTCTCGGTGCGCAGCAGGAGCCCGATCGTGCCGCGGATGCGGTCGCGCGGGATCACCAGGTGCACGCCCTTCGACGCCCGCACGCGGAACGGACGCACGCCCGCCATCTGCTGGATCTCATCCGTCCAGACACCGGTGGCCGACACCACCTGCCGTGCGCGGATGGGGAACTCGGCCCCCGTCTCTCGATCGAGCGCCCGCACCC
>JAEYUT010000276.1 GCA_023432305.1 Actinomycetes bacterium | reverse complement strand
ACTCGGTGCAGACGGTCGCCTCCGCGCAGACCGACGGCGCCCCCGGCCAGCCCGCGCAGGTGCGGGAGGTGGCGGGCACCCTCATCCGCGTCGCCAAGGAGCGCTCGCTCCCGCTCCTGCTCGTGGGCCACGTCACGAAGGACGGCTCGATCGCCGGCCCCCGGATGCTCGAGCACCTCGTCGATGTGGTGCTGAGCTTCGAAGGCGACCGGCAGACGCCGCTGCGCTTCGTGCGCGCGCTCAAGAACCGCTTCGGGCCCACCGACGAGGCAGGCTGCTTCGAGATGACCGGCGACGGAATCGCAGAGGTTCCCGATCCGTCGGGGCTCTTCCTCTCGCGCTCCACGACACCCGTGCCCGGCACGTGCGTCACCGTGACGCTCGAGGGGCGACGGGCGCTCCCCGTCGAGGTGCAGGCGCTCGTCGTCGGCACCACCGCGCCCAACCCCCGCCGCGTCGTGAGCGGAGTGGATGCGGCGCGGGTGGCGATGCTCATCGCCGTGCTCGAGAAGCGCTGCCGCATCCGGCTCTCGCAGGCCGACGTGTATGTGTCGACCGTGGGCGGCATCCGACTCGCGGAGCCCGGCGCCGACCTCGCGATCGCCCTCGCCATCGCGAGCGCCGCGAAGGATGTGCCCCTGCCGCGCCGCCTCGCCGCGATCGGCGAGATCAGCCTCGCCGGCGAGGTGCGTCCGGTCGCCGGAGGCAGGCAGCGCCGCGCCGAGGGCATGCGCCTCGGCTACACGACGATCATCGACGACGGCGCGGGTTCCATCCAGGCGGCCGAGTCTCTCGCGTTCTCAGCGCAGGTGGGCACCGAGGTGGCCGCGCCCGCGTTCTAGCGACGCACGCCGGATCAGAACAGCAGGAAGGGCCGGTCGGATTCGGAGGTGATCTCGCCGAGACTCACCTTCAGGCGGTAGGTTGCGCCGCCCGCTGCGACCTGCGGACGCTCGCCCTCGCAGGTGCTCGTCGAGGAGCGCGTGCGGTCCCAGGCGAACGGCGTGGTCGTGATGGGCGTGTTCGGCTCGATCACGATCTCCGCAGGAGCCGGGTCGCGCTGACAGTCGCGAGAGTTCCAGATCGGGTCGCTGCCCGAGACGATCTCATACAGCTGCACATCGGTTCCCACGCTGAGCGTGCAGGCGACGGCGCCGTTGTTCACGATCTCCATCGACACGAGCGGCTGCGCACCATCCGGATACTCTCCCGCATCCGTCTTCGGCGTGAGCACGATGACCGCGGGGTTGCAGGCATCGGACGGCGCTGTCGTCTGCTCAGCGGCGGGCGGCTCGGTGGTCTCGGGTTCCGGGGTGCGCGCCTCCGTGCGCGGCTGGACGAGCGACGAGATGAGCAGCACGATGACGGCGATCACGGCGAGCGCCGCAAGGCCGACGACGATCCTCCGCCGCCGGTACACCGACGCCGGCAGACGCCCGGGCGACTGGCTGGACATGTCGCCAGGGTAGAGCCCCCAGCGCGTCGCGCCCGGCAGAACGCGCCGCAATGACGCGGGCCCGCGTCAGAGCTGCTTGAGCATACGCGTGTTGCCGAGGGTGTTCTGCTTGACGCGCGCGAGGTCCAGGAACTCGGCGACACCATCGTCAGGGGAGCGCACGAGCTCGGCATACACATCCGGGTCGACCACCTGCTCGCCGATCGGCTCGAAGCCGTGACGGCCGAAGAAGTCGGTCTCGAACGTCAGGCAGAACAGGCGCGTCAGCCCCAGCTCGCGGGCATGCCGCTCGAGCTCCTGCAGGATCGCTTGACCGATGCCGTGGCGACGCCACTCGTCGTCGACGGCGATCGTGCGGATCTCGCCCAGATCCTCCCAGATGACGTGGAGCGCACCGCAGCCGACCAGGCGCCCGTCGGGGGCCTCCGCGACCACGAACTCCTGGATGTCCTCGAACAGGGTGACGCGCTCCTTGCCCAGCAGGATGCGTCGCTCCACATACGGTTCGATGAGCTGAAGCATCCCACGCACGTCGGCGGTGCGCGCGCTGCGCACCCGGAACATCTCGGTCACGCCTCACCCTAACCCTGCGCGGGGGCGTGGCCGATTCAGCGCGCCCGCACCAGACGATCCGGGAGCATCGCAACGCCGTCGACGAGCGCCGGCGCGAGCGCCGCCACATGCGCCGCAGCGGCATCCTGCGACTCGGGCACCGCGAGCCAGCTCACCATCAGCACCACGGGACCGTCCGCGGAGAACGCGGTGCGCCCCGAGACGTGCTCGCCGGTCGGCCACGTGACGTCGCGCACGTACTCCACCGACCCGAACGGCCACAGCCCCGTCGGCTCCGGGAGCGGACTGTACGCGATGCGCGCACCCTCCTCGGTGTCCTCGAACGGCGTCCGCGCGGAGGCGGCGAGATCGGTCAGGAGCCGGTCGGCGCCATCCGGCGTCGAGAGCACCATGATCTCCACGTCGCAGACGAAAGCGGGGCCGAGATCCGCATCCGACCACCCGGGGCTCTGGAAGGAGCGCCCCGCGCGCGCGATCCGGCTGGCGTCGTAGTCCTCGTCCGTCCAGTCGCTGCCCACCGACGGGGTATCGAGCCCCCGCCGCTCCTCGGTCGCGAAGCCCTCCGGCGCCGCAGGCAGCAGCTCGACGAGCAGCGCCTCCACCTCCTCGGGAGGCAGCGCCTCCACGGTGGGTGTGGGCAGCGGCGTGCGCTCCGCGGCCAAGCCGCCTGTGCACCCCGCGAGCAGCGCAGCCGCAGCAAGGACGGCGGCAATGGCGAGATGACGGGGGGCGATCACGCCCGCACTCTACCGAACACACCCCCCGAACAGGGGTGAGCCCGCACACGACGAAGGGGCGAAGGCCGAAGCCCCCGCCCCTTCCACGACGTGCGTCGTTACGGTGCCAGGTCCGCGTCGCCCGGCTCGACGGCGGCCACCGCCGCGGCCTCCGTGAGCTCGCGACCCGGCTGGCGTCCCGTTGTGAAGACGAACTCGCCATCCACCAGATCCACCTGCACGTGGTCGCCCGCGTCGAGACGACCGTGCAGGATCTCCTCCGACAGACGGTCCTCGATCTCGTGCTGGACGGCACGCCGCAGCGGACGCGCACCGAGCGTCGGCTCCCAGCCGAGCTCGATGAGACGCAGCTTCGCGGCCTCCGAGATCTCGATCGTCATGTCGCGGTCGAGCAGACGCTCCGAGAGGCGCTTGAGGAACAGGTCGACGATCTGGCGCAGCTCCTCCTGCGAGAGCTGCGGGAACACGATCGTCTCGTCGACGCGGTTCAGGAACTCCGGCTTGAAGTGCTTCTT
>JAEYUT010000274.1 GCA_023432305.1 Actinomycetes bacterium | reverse complement strand
GCCGCGGGGATGTGCCGCAGCACCGACGAGACGAAGCGTCTGGCGGTCGGCGTGCGCGGCGCCGAGAAGACGTCGTACACGCTGCCGTGCTCGACCACGCGCCCCGACTCCATCACGGCCACCTTGTGGGCGATCTCGCGGATGACGTCGATCTCGTGGGTGACGAGGAGGATCGTGACCCCGTACTCGCGGTTGGTGCGCTTCAGCAGCTCGAGCACCTCGCCCGTGGTCTGGGGGTCGAGCGCGCTCGTCGACTCATCCGAGATGAGCACCTCGGGACGGGTGGCGAGCGCGCGGGCGATGCCCACGCGCTGCTTCTGGCCGCCCGAGAGCTGCGAGGGATACGCGAGCGCCTTGTCGGCGAGGCCGACGAAGTGCAGCAGCTCTTCGACCCGGTCGAGGATCGCAGCCGTGGAGTACCCGGCGAGCTTCAGCGGGTACGCGATGTTCGCGTAGACGGTGCGCGAGCGCAGCAGGTTGAACTGCTGGAAGATCATGCCGATGCGCTGACGGGCCTGGTGCAGCTCGCGCCCGTGCAGCGCGGAGATCTCGCGCCCGTCGACGACGACGCGCCCGCTGGTGGGGCGCTCGAGAGCGTTCACGGTGCGCAGCAGCGTCGACTTGCCGGCCCCCGAGTAGCCGACGATGCCGAAGATCTCGCCTGCCTCGACCGCCAGGTCGATGTCGCGGAGCGCGTCGACCTGGCGGCCCGTCACCTGGAATGTCTTGGAGACGCCCTCGAAGGAGATCGCAGTGGGCATGGGGCTACCGGTTCTCCGCGGCGAGCTTCTCGAGGGCGGCGAGCTTGTCGCGCAGCGTCTCGACGGGCACCTTCACGAGCACCGTGTTCCCGAAGAACTCCTTCTCGAGTGCCGCGGCCACGCGCGGGTCGGCATACGCCTTCTCGAGGATCTTCCACGCGGGATTGTCGACATCATCCGAACGCACCGCGACGACGTTCACGTAGGGCAGGTTCTGCTCGGCGAGCGAGTCGTCGAGGTAGAGGGCGTCCTCCTTGGTGACCCCCTGCGCGGGCTCGAAGTACGAGGTGCCGACGACGACGGCCGCGAGGCTCGGGTCGTCGAACTGCTGCGGGATGGTGCGGGCGCCGATCGCGACGAACTCGAGGCCCTTCGGGTTGGAGGTGATGTCCTCGACGGTCGGGAAGTCGCCCGCGTCGTCAGCGAGTTCGAGGAACCCGGCGGCTTCCAGGATGAACAGCGCACGGCCGCCGTTCGATGGATCGTCGGGGATCGCGATGCGGCCGCCTTCGGGGATGTCGTCGAGGTCGTCGAGCGTCGCCGAGAAGATGCCCCACTGGGTGATGACGGTGGAGAACACGGGCGTCAGCTCCGCTTCGCTCTCCGCATTGAACGCCGAGAGGTACAGGATGTGCTGGAACGCGTTCGCGTCGACCGTGCCGGCCGCGAGCTCCGTGTTGGGCAGCACCCAGTCGTCCACGTTCACCCATTCGACGTCGAGGCCGTGCTCGGCAGCGACCTCCGCGATGGCGTCCTGGAACTGGGTGTCTTCGGCGGTCGCGATCTTCACGCTGAGGCGCTCGTCGGCGGTGCCGCCGGGCCCGGCTTGGGCGCTGGGGGTCTGGCTGAGGCTCACGCCGATGGCGATCGCGCCGGCCACGAGGGCTGCGGCGAGCACGCTGGCTGCGCCGACGACCACGGCGCGCTTCTTCCGGCTGTTCGCTTCGACAGCGGAGCGCAGCTCGCTCTGACCGTCGGGCGTCGACTTCTGGTCGGTCACGTTCGGTTCCCTTCTCGTTGGGTTCCCGGGTTCGGGAGCGCCCATTACATGCAGGGTCGAACGCGTGCGGCAAACCTGCCGCGTCACATTCGGCGAGACCTCGACGCAGGCCGTCGCACGGTGTCGCGGGCCGTCATCCGGCGTCACCGCACGGGCAGCCCGACGCCCATGCGCACGAGATCAGGCGACCGACACGAGGTCGCGCAGGGGGTGGGTCTCGGGCAGTGCGGCAAGCGCCACAGCGCCGTCGAGACCGGTGCCGTGCGGCGCCTCGAACACCGCATCCGGGAACACCGCCGAGACGGCGCGCTCGAACCGGCCGCGCACGTGCGGCGAGCGGAACACACCGCCGATCGCGCTCACGAGCGGAGCTGTCGCGGCGTCGAGCTCCACCCGGCGAAGCGCGGTGATCGCCGAGAGGGCGAGCTCGGAGGCCGCCTCCACGCAGATGCGGGCCGCGACCTCGTCGGCGTCGGCGAGATCGGAGACGGCGCGCGCGAAGGAGGCGACGACGCTCACGCGGGCCTCATCCGACTGCAGCTGCACGTAGGCGTCATCGAGGTGCGGCCAGCGCTCCTGCGCCACAGCGGTGAGGGCGGTGGCCGGGCCCCGGCCGTCGTGGGCGCGCATGACGGCCTCGAGCGCCTGCCGTCCCATCCAGAAGCCGCTGCCGGCGTCGCCCATGAGGTAGCCCCAGCCGTCCACGCGCGCGACCGCGCGCGGCCCCACCGCAAGGGTCACGACACCGGTGCCTGCTGCCACGACGACCCCCCGGGCATCGCCGAGCGTGCCCAGGTAGGAGGTCACCGAGTCATGCGCGAGCAGCACCCGCCCGGGCGCGAGATCGGCGAGGAGCGCCCGCAGGGCTCCCGCATCCGCTTCGGCGCTCGTGAGGCCGGACGTCCCGACAGAGATCGCGGCAAGCGACACGTCGGGCGCCGCAGTGCGCACCACGTCCGCGAGCTGCGGCAGGAGGGGGCGATCGGTGCGCACACCGGCGAAGAGCTGCTCCACGGGTTCGGCGCCCGGCGCGACCAGGCGCACCTTGATGCCGGTCTGGCCGGCATCGATCGCAAGCACGGCGCCCGTCGACGGTCGGCCCTCTGCGTCAGCCATCATCCGATGGTAGCGAGGCGCTCAGGATTCGGGGGCGTCTCCTGAGGTGAGGGCCCCAAGAAGCTCGACGAGCCGATCGATCGACTCGATGGGCCACCCGGCGAGCACCTCGTGCAGACGCTGCTCGTAGGGCTCCCGCGCCGCCGTGAGGCGCTCAGAGCCGACGCCGGTGACCGAGATGAGCCGGATGCGACCGTCGTCGGGGTCCGGGGTGCGGGTCACGAACCCGAGCGACTCGAGTTCGGTGATGTGACGGCTCACCTGGCCTTTGTCGGCGGCGAGGTGCTCGGCGAGCCACGATGCCGTCACGGGTCCGCGGCGCTCGATCACCGAGAGCACCTTGAAGGTGCCGGGCAGCATTCCGGGGCTCGCCGTCGCGGCCATGCCCGCGTAGATGCGGCGGAACTCGCCGATGAGCGTGCTGAAGGCGCCCTCGAGTCGACGCACCGCGTCGCGGCGCACCTCCTCCTCGCTCGTCATCGGGAGCCCTTCTCGTCGTGCGGGTCCGATTCTGCCGGGTCGGCGGCGTGGGCGTCACCGTGGTCGAGGTCACCGGGAGTGACATCCGGCGTGCGGATGCTGCCGGTCGCGGTGATCGAATCCATACCCGCGGGCACTGAGACGGTCGCGAGATCCGCCTCCGAGGCGTGGATGCGCTCGCTCGTGGTCATGGTGGTGAGCGGCTTGTTGGGCAGGAAGACGATCGCCAGCAGACTCAGCACGGCGAAGGGCACCGCGATGAGGAAGGCGTGCGAGATGCCGTTGGCGTAGATGTCCTCGAACACCAGACGCAGCTGCTCGGGCATCGAGGCCACCGCGGGGAGCGCACCGGATCGCAGCTGCTCAGCCCAGTGCGGGGCGTCGGATCCGAGACTCGCGAGTGCCGCCTCGATGTCGTCCCTGCGGTCGGCGACGATCTCGACGACGCGGGAGGCGAGCGCCGCACCCATCACCGAGACGCCGACGGTTCCGCCGAGGCTTCGGAAGAAGGTCACACC
>JAEYUT010000201.1 GCA_023432305.1 Actinomycetes bacterium | reverse complement strand
TCTTCGGGCTCGTCATGGTGCTGTCGTCCTCGTCGATCGAGTCGCGCGTCTCCGACGGCGACTTCTTCGCACGTGCGACCCGCCAGGCGGTGCTCGCCGCGATCGGCCTGCCGCTCATGCTCATCGTCTCGCGCGCCCCCCTGACGTTCTGGAAGCGGTGGGCGGGCCCCGCGGTCATCGCCGCCGCCATCCTGCAGTTCCTCGTCGTCGCCACGCCTCTCGGATCGGGCGGGTACAACCGCAACTGGCTGCGGTTCGCGGGCGTGAGCTTCCAGCCGTCGGAGGCCGTGAAGGTCGCGCTCATCATCTGGCTCGCGCTCGTGCTGACGACGGTCGTCCGGTCGGCGCCGCAGGGGCGTCGGCTGGCGCTCCAGATCTGCGTGTTCGCCGGTGGGCCGCTCTTCCTCGTTCTCATCGGCAACGACCTCGGGACGGCGATCATCCTCTTCTCGATGATCATCGGCGCCCTCTTCTTCGCCGGGGTGAGGCTGCGTTACATCGGGGGCGTCCTCGCCGTCGTCGCGATCGCCGCGCTCATCCTCGTGCAGGCGAGCGAATCGCGCAGCGGCCGGTTCGCGGCCTGGCTGAACGGCTGCGCCGACCCAGGGCTCAAGGAGTGCTATCAGACGCTCCACGGCTGGCAGGCTCTCGCGAACGGCGGCATCTTCGGGGTGGGCCTCGGCAACTCCGCCTCGAAGTGGAACTGGCTTCCGGAGGCCGAGACCGACTTCATCTACGCGATCATCGGCGAGGAGCTGGGGCTCATCGGCGCGGTTCTCGTGATCGTCCTTTTCGCGGTGCTCGCGGTGTGCTTCGTGCGCATCATCCGCCGGCAGACCGACCCCTTCGTCAAGGTCGCCACCTCGGTCGCGATGGTCTGGATCATCGGCCAGGCGTTCGTGAACATCGCGGTGGTTCTGGGGCTCCTGCCTGTTCTCGGCGTACCCCTTCCTTTCATCTCCGCGGGCGGATCCTCGCTCGTGACCACGCTGGTGGCGATCGGCATCGTGCTGTCATTCGCCCGCCATGATCCTCGAGCTTCGGAGTCCGTGAAGTGACCGTGTATCTGATGGCAGGCGGGGGCACCGCCGGTCACGTGAATCCTCTGCTGGCGACAGCCGACCGGCTGCGGGAGGTCGAGCCGGATGCGGAGGTTCTCGTTCTGGGCACCGCTGAGGGTCTCGAGGCGCGGCTGGTGCCGCTGCGCGGGTACGAGCTCGTCACCGTGCCGAAGCTCCCTTTCCCGCGCCGCGTGAATCTCGATGCGACGCGGTTCCCGCAGCGCTGGAAGCGCAGCGTCGAGCTCACGCGCTCGATCATCCGCGAGCGCGGGGTCGATGTGGTGGTGGGCTTCGGCGGCTATGCCTCAGCCCCCGCCTACGCGGCGGCGCACAAGGAGGGCGTCCCGCTCGTGATCCATGAGGCGAATGCGCGCCCTGGCATCGCGAACCGCTATGGCGCTCGCCTCACCTCGTTCGTCGCCACGGTGTTCGCCTCGACCCGGATCCGTCACGGCCGCCTCGTCGGACTTCCTCTGCGACGCGAGATCGAGCACCTGGATCGCTTCGCCGCACGCCCCGAGGCCCTCGAGTTCTTCGGGCTTCGCGAGGGGATCCCCACGCTCCTGGTGACGGGCGGGTCGACGGGGGCGCGCCGCATCAACGAGAGCGTCTCGCAGGCGGTCGATGCGATCCTCGCGTCCGGCTGGCAGGTGCTGCACATCACCGGCACGCGCTCACCGGTCGAGGACCCGGGGCTGGAGGGCTACCGGATCGTCGACTACTGCGACCGCATGGATCTCGCTCTCGCGGTGGCCGACCTGGCGATCTCGCGTTCGGGTGCGGCGACGGTGAGCGAGCTCGCTGCCCTCGGCATCCCCGCCGTCTTCGTGCCGTACGCGGTGGGCAACGGCGAGCAGGCGCTCAACGCGCGCGACGCAGTGGACGCCGGGGGAGCGATGCTCGTCTCGGATGCCGACTTCACGCCCGAATGGGTGCGCACCACGTTCGTCGCGCTCCTGGAGGATCCCGCGCTCATTGCGGATATGGCTGCGCGCATCGCCACCACCGGACGACCGAGCGCCTCCGACGCGATGGTCGATCTCATCCAGGAGGCTCGGCGTTCTGCCGACGGTCCGGCGGCGGGGTAGCGTTGTTCGGATGATCAAGCCCGACCTCGACCAAGAGCTTCCCGCCGAACTCGGCGACGTCCACTTCGTGGGCATCGGCGGATCCGGGATGAGCGGCATCGCGCAGCTGCTGCTCGATGCCGGTCACCGCGTGACCGGCTCCGATGTGCGCGAATCGGATGCCATCGCCCAGCTGCGTGCCGCGGGGGCGACGATCGCGATCGGCCACGACGCCGCGAACGTCGGCGACGCCGACACGATGGTGGTGACCGGTGCGCTCTGGCAGGACAACCCCGAGTATCAGCTGGCGCTCGCGACGGGGATCCCCGTTTTGCACCGTTCGCAGGCGCTGCACTGGCTCATCCGCGCCCACCGGCTCATCTCGGTGGCGGGCGCACACGGCAAGACCACGTCGACGGGGATGATCGTCACGGCGCTGCGCGAGCTCGGCACCGATCCGGGGTTCGTGAACGGTGGCGTGATCGCGGGGTATGGGCGCAGCTCGTCCTACGGTGCCGACGACCTCTTCGTCGTCGAGGCGGACGAGTCGGACGGCTCGTTCCTGCTCTACGACACCGCGGTCGCGCTCATCACGAACGTCGACGCGGACCATCTCGACCACTACGGGTCGCAGTCCGCGTTCGAGGACGCTTTCGTGGCGTTCGCGCAGCAGGCGAGCGAGTTCGTGGTCGCGTCGAGTGACGACCCCGGCACCATCGCCGTCACCGATCGGCTCGTGGACAAGCGCCTCGTGACCTTCGGCTTCGCCGAGGATGCGGATGTGCAGCTGCGCGACGTCGTCGCCGAGGGGCCCGTGTCGTTCACGATCCGCCATGCGGGTGCTGATCATGCGGTGCAGCTCGCGATCCCGGGAGCGCACAACGCCATCAATGCGACGGGCGCGTTCGCGGTGCTCGTGAGTCTCGGGTTCGACGCCGACGGCATCATCCGCGGTCTCGAGGCGTTCACGGGCACGGGCCGGCGCTTCGAACTGCATGGCGAGGTGCGCGGTGTGCGGGTCTACGACGACTACGCCCACCACCCCACCGAGGTCGAGGCGGCGCTCGCGACCGCCCGCTCGGTCGTGGGCGAGGGCCGCGTCATCGCGATCCACCAGCCGCACCTCTACAGCCGCACGCGCATGATGGCCGGCGAGTTCGCCGAGGTCTATGAGCGGCTCGCAGACCACACGGTCGTGCTGGATGTGTACGGCGCACGTGAGGATCCCGAGCCGGGGGTCACGGGTGCTCTCGTCGCGGAGCGCTTCGCAGATGACGCGAAGGTCGACTTCGTGCCCGACTGGCAGCAGGCCGCGGACCGGGTGGCCGAGATCGCGCGCGACGGCGACCTCGTCATGACGCTCAGCTGCGGGGACGTGTACCGCATCATCCCGCAGGTGCTCGACGCTCTCGGAGCGGAGCAGGCGTGAGGGGAGGGCGCGCGTGAAGCGGCCGGAGGGCTTCGACGCGCCGCCGCCGACGCCCGAGCCGACCCCGGACCTCCCGCGGGAGAAGCGGGCCGCCGTGACGCGTCTGCGCGCCTTCCGCGAACGCTCCGCCCTGGGTGCCGACGCGGCCCGAGCGACGCCGGAACCGGTTCCGCCCGGGTCGTCCGCGGAGGCTGATGCCGTCCCCACGGCGCCTGTGCCGATCGTGACCGCGTCGCCGCGGACTCCTCGTGCGGAGCGTGGGCCGCGAGTCTCGCCTGAGCGTCAGGCCGCCGCGGATCTGCGCAGGGCCGAGCGCGCCCGTCGTCGTGCCGAGAAGCGCGAGCTGCGTCGGTTCACGCGCCGCCAGCGACACCGCCGCGCGGTCTGGTGGAGCCTCGGCGGCGTCGTCGCCGCTCTGACCGCGCTCATCCTGACCGCGGTGTTCTCCCCGCTTCTCACTCTGCGGGAGGTGCGCGTCGAGGGCGCGCAGCGCATCGATCCTGCGCTCGTCGTGGATGCGCTGGACGGTCAGCTCGGCACGCCGCTCGCGCTGCTGGATGATGGGCTGATCCGCGAGCAGCTGGATTCCTTCACCCTCATCCGCAGCTATACGACGGAGCTCGCGCCCCCGGGCACGCTCATCGTGCGCATCACGGAGCGCACCCCTGTCGGTCTGATCATCCGCGGGGCGAGCTTCGACCTCGTGGACGCAGCGGGCGTCGTCATCGACTCCTCGCCGGAGCGGGTCGCCGGAATGCCGATCATCCAGGTTGCGGGCGATGATGTCGAGTCGGCGGCTTTCGCGTCGATCACGGAGGTGCTGTTCGCGCTTCCTGCGGACCTCCGCGCGCAGGTCGACTCGATCGCGGCGTCGACGCGCGACAACGTGACGCTGCAGCTGGCGGGGTCGAATCAGCGTGTGGAGTGGGGGAGTGCGCAGCGCTCCGACCACAAGGCGCGCGTTCTCGCGGCGCTTGTGGCGATCCACGGCGGCGACGGGCCGGGACTCTACGACGTGTCCGCTCCCGGCAGCGCGGTGTTCCGCCGAGAGTGAGTGCTTCTTCGTTTCGCGACACGCGGGGTGTCGCGGGGGGACGAGCGGTTTTCGCGCTTACCGTGAGGGCATTCAAGAGTACTGAGGAAGACTCCAAACTTCAACTAGAGGTTGAAGGTTTTCCTCCAGGAGGCCGGACGTGACATCGAACCAGAACTACCTCGCCGTCATCAAGGTCGTCGGCATCGGCGGCGGTGGCGTGAACGCGGTGAATCGGATGATCGAACTCGGCCTTCGCGGCGTCGAGTTCATCGCCATCAACACCGACGCGCAGGCGCTGCTGATGAGCGACGCCGACGTCAAGCTCGACGTCGGACGTGAGCTCACTCGCGGACTCGGCGCCGGCGCCGACCCCGAGGTCGGTCGACGCGCAGCCGAGGACCACGCTGAGGAGATCGAGGAGGCCCTCGCGGGGGCCGACATGGTCTTCGTGACCGCAGGCGAGGGCGGAGGCACGGGTACGGGCGGTGCGCCCGTCGTGGCCCGCATCGCCAAGTCGATCGGCGCGCTCACCATCGGCGTCGTGACGAAGCCGTTCGGCTTCGAAGGCAAGCGTCGCCAGGCGCAGGCCGAGATCGGCGTCGCGACCCTCAAGAACGAGGTCGACACGCTCATCGTGGTGCCCAACGATCGTCTGCTCGAGATCAGCGACCGCGGCATCTCGATGCTCGAGGCGTTCTCGACGGCCGACCAGGTGCTGCTCGCCGGTGTGCAGGGCATCACCGACCTCATCACCACGCCCGGTCTCATCAACCTCGACTTCGCCGACGTGAAGTCGGTCATGCAGGGCGCCGGCTCCGCGCTCATGGGAATCGGCTCGAGCCGGGGCGCTGATCGCGCCATCAAGGCCGCCGAGCTCGCCGTCGCGAGCCCGCTCCTGGAGGCATCCATCGACGGCGCCCACGGCGTGCTGCTCTCGATCCAGGGCGGATCGAACCTCGGCATCTTCGAGATCAACGACGCCGCACGTCTCGTGCAGGAGGCGGTCCACCCGGAGGCGAACATCATCTTCGGCGCCGTCATCGACGACACGCTCGGCGACGAGGTGCGCGTGACCGTCATCGCCGCCGGCTTCGACGGGGGAGAGCCTGCGCCCAAACCCGCTCAGGATCGCCGCAGCAACTTCGTGGATGCCGCTGTGCCCGCCGCGGTCGGCGCGGCCGCAGTGAGCGACGGCGAGAGCGCGCCCGCTCCTGATGGCTGGGCCCGCGAGCCTGAGCTGCCGGTTGTCGGCGGCCTCGACGACCTCGAGGATGACGCCGACCTGGACATCCCCGACTTCCTCAAGTAGTGGCTGCCGAGAAATCCCTCGCGGATCGGCTCGCGGCCGTCGACGCCGGGATCGCGGACGCGGCACGTGCCGCGGGCCGCGACCCCGGCGAGATCACGCGCATCGTGGTGACGAAGTTCCACCCCGCCTCCCTCGTGCGCGAGCTCGCGGCGCTGGGAGTGCAGGACGTGGGCGAGAACCGTCACCAGGAGGCCCAGACCAAGGCGGCCGAGCTCGCGGATCTCGACCTGCGCTGGCACTTCGTGGGGCAGCTGCAGAGCAACAAGGCGAAGGCCGTGCGGCGCTATGCGCATGCCATCCACTCCATCGACCGCGCCTCGCTCGTCGATGCGCTGCGAGACGAGACGGCCCCGCCGATCGGCGGGCTCATCGAGGTCGACCTGTCGGGTCAGCCCGGCCGTGGAGGCGTCGCCCCCGACGACGTGGACCGTCTCGCCGAGCACGTGCTCGAGACGCCGGGGATCGAGCTTCTCGGCGTGATGGCCGTCGCCCCGCTGGGAGAGGAGCCGCGCCCCGCGTTCGCGCGCCTGCGCGCGATCTCCGATCGCGTCCGGGCTCTGGAGCCGCGTGCCGTTCTCATCTCGGCCGGCATGTCCGGCGACTATGCCGATGCGATCCTCGAAGGCGCGACACACCTGCGGATCGGCACCGCAATCACGGGAAACCGACCACCCCGCGATTAATCTCAGGGTGATCCCAGAACTTCGGAGGACGACATGGCGAACCCGCTGCGCAAGACGATGGTCTACCTCGGCCTGGCCGACGAGGAGTACGACGACGCGGTCGCGCCCGAGACGGAGCGCGCACACACGTCCGCCCCGGCCGCGGCGGAGACGCCTGCCGCCTCGACTCCACGGCCGGCCCCTGTGACGCCGCTGCGTCGGACCTCGGCGCCGCGCACCGCTCCCGCGGGGATGAACGAGATCCTGACCGTGCACCCGCGTCACTACAAGGACGCCCAGGCGATCGCCGAGAGCTTCCGCGAGGGCGTGCCGGTCATCATCAACCTCTCGCAGATGAGCGACGCCGATGCGCGCCGCCTGATCGACTTCGCCAGCGGTCTCTCGATGGGCCTCTACGGCAAGATCGAGCGGGTGACGAGCAAGGTGTTCCTGCTCTCGCCCGAGCACGTCGCCGTGAGTGGCGAGCAGGCTGAGGCGGAGTCCGACGTCGAAGCCGGTTTCTTCGACCGCTGATCCGAGTGATCTGAGGCCGGGCGACGCATGCGTCGCCCGGCCTTTTCGCAACCTCATCGGGGGGCAGTGATCTTCCAGCCACTCGGCTGTACTCTGGACAGACGCGACCCTCAAGCTGCGACTGAAGCTTGGTAGGTTTGAAAGCGGAATCGTGTGAACCGAAGAGGAAAGCAATCGAGGTGCGGTCATGGCTCTGACGCCTGAAGACGTCGTCAACAAGCGTTTCAACCCGACGAAGTTCCGTGAGGGCTACGACCAGGACGAGGTGGATGACTTCCTCGACGAGGTCGTCGTCGAGCTCCGGCGTCTGAACCAGGAGAACGAGGAGCTGCGCCAGCGACTCGTCGCCGCGGATGCGCGCATCAGCGAACTCCAGCGCGCTGCCTCGCAGGCGCCCGCCGCGCCTGTTGCCGCCGCGGCCGCTCCCATGCCCTCGGTCGCCCCGGTTCCTGCCCCCGCCCCGGCCCCCGCTCCCGCGGCGCCCGAGTACGGCGCGCAGGACGCCTCGATGGACCAGTCGAACACCAACAACCTCCTCCAGCTCGCTCGCCGTCTCCACGAGGAGCACGTGCGCGAGGGCATGGAGAAGCGCGATCAGCTGATCGCCGAAGGCCACGCGACCGCCGCACGTCTCGTGTCCGACGCCGAGCAGCAGCAGCGCACCGCGATCGAGGCGCTCGAGCAGGAGAAGGCGCGCCTCGAGCAGACCGTCGAGGAGCTCCGCGTCTTCGAGTCGGCCTACCGCGACCAGCTCCGCACATACATCGAGTCGCAGCTGCGCGAGCTCGATGCGACCGCTCCCGTCGCCGGCGGCGAGGCACCCGCGTCGGCGAACGCGACGAGCTACGACAGCGCTGCTCCGTCCTTCGAGGCCGCGCCGGCCCCCGCGTACGAGCAGGCGCCCGCCCCGAGCTTCGACCAGTCGCAGGGCCAGAGCTTCGAGCAGCCCCCGGCACCCAGCTACGAGCAGCCTGCTGCGCCGTCCTACGAGCAGAACGCCGCCGCGCCCGACTACTCGAACGCCAACCCGTTCTCCGACCTGTCGCAGCCGTCCGCGCCCGTCGCGGCGAGCGGATCGACCCCGCCGGCCTACTCGGGCTACCCCGCACCTCAGTACGGCGGCGTCGACTACCCGCAGTCGCAGGCACCAGTGACCGACGCGTCGCAGCAGCCGGAGTACCCGGCGTACACGCAGCGCCCGAACAACGAGTACCCGGGCGTTGGCGGTAACTGAGCCGACGAGCACTTCGATGGGGCGCGCGCGCGTAAGCGTGCGCGCCCTCGTCGTGCTCGCGGTGTGCGCAGTCTTCGCTCTCGGTCTCGACCAGCTGTCGAAGATCCTGATCCTCTCGTCGATGGAGGTGCGCGAGAGCGTCCCGGTTCTCGGCGAGGTGCTCCGGTTCACGCTGGTGAAGAACCCCGGAGCGGCGTTCTCGCTCGCGAGCGGGTTCACCTGGATCCTCTCGGCGGTCGCCGTGGGCGTGATCGTCTTCATCGTGGTCTTCGCCCGGCGGATCCGATCCGTGGCATGGGCGGTCGTCTTCGGCCTGCTCCTGGGCGGTGCGCTCGGCAACCTCACCGATCGGCTGCTCCGCGAACCGGGTTTCGGTGAGGGGCACGTGGTCGACTTCATCCAGGTCTGGGGCTTCCCGGCGATCTTCAACGTCGCCGACATCGCCATCTGCACCGCGATGGGGCTCTTCATGCTGCTGACCATCCGCGGCGTCCGTCTCGACGGAACGCACCATGCGAACGCTCAGGCGGCGGAGCCCGGCACCGAGAAGGAGGACTGACGTGGAGTCTCGGGGCATGCCGGTTCCCGACGGGCTCATCGGCGAGCGCGCCGACGCGGCTGTCGCACGTCTGCTCGGGTTCTCCCGCACGTTCGCCGCGGAGGTCGTCGATGCGGGAGGGGCGCGCCTGGATGGCGTGGTGCTCGGCAAGTCCGATCGCATGCGTGCCGGGTGGCTCGAGGTCGATTGGATGCCCAAGCTCGAACCCGCCATCGTGCCGCAGCTCGTCCCCGGGTTCATCGTCGTGCACGACGATGACGACATCATCGTGATCGACAAGCCCGTCGGCGTCGCCGCGCACCCGGCCACCGGCTGGGACGGCCCCACCGTGCTCGGCGCCCTTGCGGGAGCCGGCTACCGGATCGCCACGTCGGGGTCCGCCGAGCGCCAGGGCATCGTGCACCGGCTCGATGTCGGAACGAGCGGACTCATGGTCGTCGCGAAGAGCGAACGGGCCTACAGCGAGCTCAAGCGCCAGTTCCACGACCGCGAGGTCGACAAGATCTATCACGCGCTCGTACAGGGGCACCCGGACCCCTTCTCGGGAACCATCGACGCACCCATCGGACGCCACCCCGGTTCGAGCTGGAAGTTCGCGGTCACCGCCGATGGCAAGCACTCCGTCACGCACTACGACACCCTCGAGGCGATGCGGGCGGCGACCCTGCTCGAGATCCATCTCGAGACGGGACGCACGCACCAGATCCGCGTGCACATGGCGGCGCAGCGGCATCCGTGCGTCGGCGACCGCCTCTACGGCGCCGATCCGTCGCTCTCGGCGCGCCTCGGCCTCGAGCGGCAGTGGCTTCACGCGGTGAAGCTCGGCTTCCGCCACCCGGGCACGGGGGAGTGCGTGCAGTTCGAGACGGAGTACCCCGAGGACCTCCAGCACGCGCTCGATGTCCTGCGTGGCGATTAGTCTGGAGATCGACGACCCGACGGAGAAGGTGTGACGAGCAGCGATTCCTTCGTGCATCTGCACGTACACAGCGAATACAGCATGCTCGACGGTGCCGCCCGTGTGGCCGACCTCATGAAGGCTGTCGGCGAGCAGGGCATGCCGGCGATCGCTGTCACCGACCACGGCAACAACTTCGGCGCGTTCGACTTCTGGTCGCAGGCGAAGAACGCCGGCGTCAAGCCCATCATCGGCACCGAGGCGTACCTCACCCCGGGCACCCACCGCACCGACAAGACCCGTGTGCGCTGGGGGAACGGCGGCGAGGACGACGTCTCCGGATCGGGTGCCTACACCCACATGACGATGTGGGCCGAGAACACGGCCGGGATGCACAACCTGTTCCGGCTGTCCAGCCTCGCCTCCATCGAGGGGTACTACTTCAAGCCGCGCATGGATCGCGAGCTGCTGCAGACCTACGGCAAGGGCATCATCGCGACCACCGGCTGCCCCTCCGGCGAGGTGCAGACGCGACTGCGCCTCGGACAGTACGAGCAGGCGCGCGACGCCGCAGCAGAGTTCCGCGACATCTTCGGCAAGGACAACTTCTTCGCCGAGATCATGGACCATGGGCTGGGCATCGAGCGTCGTGTCATGACGGATCTCATCCGTCTCGCGAAGGACCTCGACCTTCCGCTCGTCGCCACCAACGACCTTCACTACACGCACGCGCACGACTCGTCGGCGCACGAGATCCTGCTGTGCGTGCAGTCGGGCTCCACCCTCGCCGACCCCAACCGGTTCAAGTTCGACGCGCAGGAGTTCTACCTCAAGACGCCTGCGCAGATGCGCGACCTGTTCCGCGACCACCCGGAGGCGTGCGACAACACCCTCCTCATCGCCGAGCGGTGCGACGTCGAGTTCAACACGAGCGCCAACTACATGCCTCGCTACCCGGTTCCCGATGGCGAGACCGAGGAGACGTGGTTCATCAAGGAGGTCGAGAAGGGCCTCCACCTGCGCTACCCCCACGGCATCCCCGACAACGTGCGCAAGCAGGCGGAATACGAGACCCAGGTCATCACCCAGATGGGGTTCCCTGGGTACTTCCTCGTCGTCGCCGACTTCATCAACTGGTCCAAGCGCAACGGCATCCGCGTGGGACCGGGGCGCGGCTCGGGCGCCGGTTCGATGGCCGCCTACGCGATGGGCATCACGGACCTCGACCCTCTGCAGCACGGCCTCATCTTCGAGCGGTTCCTCAACCCCGACCGCGTCTCGATGCCGGACTTCGATGTCGACTTCGACGAACGTCGTCGCGGCGAGGTCATCAAGTACGTGACCGACAAGTACGGCTCCGAGCGCGTCGCGCAGATCGTCACCTACGGCACCATCAAGGCCAAGCAGGCGCTCAAGGACTCGGGCCGTGTGCTCGGCTTCCCGTTCTCGATGGGTGAGAAGCTCACCAAGGCGATGCCGCCCGCGATCATGGGCAAGGACATCCCGCTCGGCGGGATCGTCGACCCCGATCACCCCCGCTACAAGGAAGCGGGCGATTTCCGCGCGCTCCTGGACACCGACGCGGATGCCCGCACCGTCTTCGAGACGGCCCGCGGACTCGAGGGGCTGAAGCGCCAGTGGGGCGTGCACGCCGCCGGCGTCATCATGTCGAGCGAGCCGCTGCTCGACATCATCCCGATCATGAAGCGGGAGCAGGACGGGCAGATCGTCACCCAGTTCGACTATCCCGCGGCCGAGGCCCTCGGCCTCATCAAGATGGACTTCCTGGGGCTGCGCAACCTCACGATCATCGACGACGCGCTCGACAACATCGAATCGAACCGCGGATTCCGTCCGGTGCTCGAGGCGCTGACGCTCGACGACCCCGCGGCGTACGAGCTGCTCGCGCGCGGTGACACTCTCGGCGTCTTCCAGCTCGACGGCGGCCCCATGCGCGGCCTCCTGCGCCTCATGAAGCCCGACAACTTCGAGGACATCTCCGCGGTTCTCGCGCTCTACCGTCCGGGGCCGATGGGCGCCAACGCCCACACCGACTATGCGCTGCGGAAGAACGGGCAGCAGCAGATCGTCCCGATCCACCCGGAGCTCGAGGAGCCGCTCAAGGACATCCTCGACACCACCTACGGCCTCATCGTCTACCAGGAGCAGGTGATGGCCATCGCCCAGCGGGTGGCGGGGTTCTCTCTCGGCCAGGCCGACATCCTGCGCCGCGCGATGGGCAAGAAGAAGAAGTCCGAGCTCGACAAGCAGTACGAGGGCTTCTCGGGCGGCATGAGGGAGCGCGGATTCTCCGACACCGCCATCAAGGCGCTCTGGGACATCCTGCTCCCGTTCTCCGACTACGCCTTCAACAAAGCGCACTCGGCCGCCTACGGCGTGCTGAGCTACTGGACCGCCTACCTCAAGGCGCACTACCCGGCCGAGTACATGGCGGCGCTCCTCACGAGCGTCGGCGACGCGCGCGACAAGCTCGCCCTCTACCTGAACGAATGCCGTCGCATGGGCATCAAGGTGCTGCCGCCCGACGTCAACGAATCGATCGGATTCTTCGCCGCCGTCGGCGAGGACATCCGCTTCGGACTGGGAGCCGTGCGCAACGTCGGCTTCGGCGTCGTCGACCAGATCCGCGCCGCGCGCGAGGAGAAGGGCGCCTTCACCTCGTTCCACGACTTCCTGCGGAAGGTCCCGCTCGGTGCGCTCAACAAGCGCACGATCGAATCGCTCATCAAGGCGGGTGCCTTCGATTCGCTCGGCAACACGCGTCGCGCGCTCGTGGAGATCCACGAGGAGGCCGTCGAATCGGCGGTGAGCGTCAAGCGCAATGAGGCGAACGGGCAGGTCGGCTTCGACTTCGACTCCCTGTGGGACGAGCCGGAGGCGGCCGACCACGTGCCGGAGCGACCCGAGTGGGGCAAGAAGGAGAAGCTCGCGTTCGAGCGCGACATGCTCGGGCTCTACGTCTCCGACCACCCGCTCGCGGGCATGGAGGTGCTGCTGGCCAAGCACGCGAGCATCGGCATCGCCGACCTGCTCGCCTCCGAGACGATCCAGGACGGCGACACGGTCACCGTCGCAGGCCTTCTCACGAGCGTGCAGCACCGCACCGCGCGCGCCTCCGGCAACCCCTATGGGCTCGTCACCCTCGAGGACTTCGGGGGAGAGGTGAGCATCATGTTCCTGGGCAAGACGTATCAGGAGTTCGCTCCGGGGCTCCAGCCGGACTCGATCGCCGTCGTCAAGGCGCGTGTTAGTCACCGCGACGACGGCATCAGCCTGCACGCGGCGAGCATGTTCATCCCCGACACGGGGGCGAGCCTCGGCGCGGGCCCCCTCATCATCCAGATCCCCGAGCAGCGTGCCACCACCGAGGTGGTCACCGCCCTCAGCGACATCCTCATCCGTCACCGCGGGGACAACGAGGTTCGGCTGCGCCTCGTGCGCGGGCAGACCGCGCGCCTGTTCGAGATCCCGTACCCCGTATCGGTGACGGCGGACCTCTACGGAGAGCTGAAGGGCATCCTCGGCCCGAACTGCGTGGTGTGACGCGGCGACGAACTACGCGGGTTCGCCGAGCTTGAGGAACTGGCGCTCGTGGTAGAGCAGCGCCTCGTCGGCTGTGCCGAGACCGCCATCCTCGATCTCGACGACGACGACCGCGTTGTCGCGCACCGGGTAGCGCTCCACGATGCGGCCGAGCATCCACGCGGGAACATCGTTCAGGAGCGGCAGGTCGAGCGGGCCGGGGGACCAGTGCTCGCCCACAAAGCGCTCGTCGTGCGCGGCGGCCATCTTCGCCGCGACGTCGCGGTTCGAGGCTCCCATGATGTGCACGATGACGTGGCTCGTCTTCTCGATGGCGGGCCACGCCGACGCCGTGCGTGCCATGTTGAATGTGGCGAGCGGCGGAACCGCAGCCAGGGATGCGAGCGACGTCGCCGTGAACCCCACCGGTGTGCCGTCGACATCGCGCGCCGTCACCACCGAGACGCCCGCGGCGAGTCGGCGGAAGGCGAGCTTGAAGGCCGAGAGGCCGTCGGCGATCTGGGGAGCGGTGTCACTGCTGGCGGTGTTCATCGTGACTATTCAACCTCGTCGAGGTGGGGGGCATTCCCAGCCACGTAGCATGGGGAGGCGATGATTCAGACACTCGACCTCCGTGGAACCCGCCCCAGCGCAGCCGAGCTGCTCGACCTCGTGCCGCGCGCCGTCGTCGACGTGAGTGTGGCGGCCCAGACCGCCGCCCAGCTCATCTCCGAGGCGCGCGACGGCGGGTCGGAGGCCCTGCTCGCGCAGGCCGAGCGGCTCGACCGCGTGCGCCCGGCATCGCTGCGCGTGAGCGCTGACGAGCTCGGGTCGGCCGCCGAGGCGCTCGACCCTGTCGTCCGCGCGGCCGTCGAGGAGTCGATCGCGCGCGTGCGCGCCGCGAGCGCCGCACAGGTGCCTCCCGCGGTGACCACGACTCTCGCCGAGGGGGCCGCCATCCAGCAGCGCTGGCAGCCGGTGCGCCGCGCGGGCTTCTACGTTCCCGGCGGCAAGGCCGTCTACCCCTCGAGCGTCATCATGAACGTCGTCCCGGCCCAGGCGGCTGGGGTCGGATCGCTCGCCCTCGTCTCCCCGCCGCAGCCGGCGTTCGGCGGTTCCGTGCACCCGACGATCCTCGCGGTCGCCCACCTGCTCGGGGTCGACGAGGTGTACGCGATGGGCGGTGCGGGGGCGATCGGCGCGCTCGCGTACGGTGTCGCGGATCTCGGCCTCGAGCCGGTCGACGTCATCACAGGACCCGGCAACGTCTACGTCGCCGCGGCGAAGCGCCTGGTGCGCGGCGTCGTCGGCATCGACGCGGAGGCCGGCCCCACCGACATCCTCGTTCTCGCTGATGCGGAGGCCGATGCGCGCCTCATCGCCGCCGACCTGGTGAGCCAGGCCGAGCACGACGAGCTGTCGGCCGCGGTGCTCGTGACCGATGCGCCTCAGCTCGCCGTGAGCGTCGCCGAGGAGCTCGAGCGGCTCATTCCGACGACGCGCCACAGCGAGCGTGTGACGGCGGCGATCTCCGGTCGTCAGTCGGCGCTCGTGCTCGTGGACGACCAGGAGGCCGCTGCCGACTTCGTCGACGCGTTCGCGCCCGAGCACCTGGAGATCCACACGGCCGATCCGGATGCCACTCTTGCGCGCATTCACAACGCAGGGGCGATCTTCCTCGGGTCCCACTCGCCCGTGAGCCTCGGAGACTACCTCGCCGGCTCCAACCACGTGCTGCCGACGGCGGGCCAGGCGAGGTTCTCGTCTGCGCTCAGCGCCATGACGTTCCTGCGCCCCCAGCAGGTGGTTCGCTACGACCGCGCAGCGCTGTCGCAGGTCGCCGACCGCATCCGTGCGTTCAGCGACGCCGAGGATCTGCCCGCCCACGGCGATGCGGTGATGGCGCGCTTCTCCCAGGACTGACACGCCGCCGCCTCTCGGGCGCCCTGCGCGGTACCCTGGGAGCACGATGTTCTGCCCATTCTGCCGCCACCCCGACAGCCGTGTGATCGATTCCCGGACGAGCGATGACGGGCTGTCGATCCGCCGTCGGCGTCAGTGCCCCGAGTGCGGTCGGCGCTTCTCGACCACCGAGACCGCGAGCCTCAACGTCATCAAGCGCTCCGGGATCGTCGAGCCGTTCAGCCGCGAGAAGATCGTCTCCGGTGTGCGCAAGGCCTGCCAGGGTCGCCCGGTGAGCGACGCCGATCTCGCGCTGCTCGCGCAGCGCGTCGAGGAGGCGATCCGCTCGACCGGTGTCGCGCAGATCGACGCGAACGACATCGGCCTCGCGATCCTGCCGCCGCTGCGCGAGCTCGACGAGGTCGCGTATCTCCGCTTCGCGAGTGTCTACCAGGCGTTCGACTCGCTCGACGACTTCGAGTCCGCGATCACGACGCTCCGCGAGGAGCACGAGGCCTCCGCAGACGCCCCCACGACGTCGGACGACGTCCTGTGACCGGAGACGCGGGCATCCGGGTGTATCCGCTCTTCTTCCGCACCGTGCTGTCGCGCCTCGATCCCGAGTTCGCTCACCACCTCGCCTTCGTCGTGATCCGCGCCCTCGGCGCTCCCGGACTTCGGAGCATCGCGCGCGCTGCGACGTGCCCCGATCCGTCACTCGCCGTGCAGGCGCTCGGGCTTGAGTTCCCGT
>JAEYUT010000155.1 GCA_023432305.1 Actinomycetes bacterium | reverse complement strand
CACCCGAGGCGGGTGCGTTCGCGCTCTCGACACCCGCGACCGGGCTCGTGCTGATGCTCGGGGATGCGGCCGTGGCGTCCGGCGTCGGCGCGAGCATCGTGGATCCGTCGGCGATGAGGGCGTTGCCGATGAGGTTGCCGCCCGCGCCCACGATCTGTCCCTTCGCGGGACCGGCCTGCCCAAGAGCCTGGCCGGTCTCGATGTCGAGGAACAGCGGGGTGCCGCTCACGGTCATGCCGAGGCTCGTCGCGTTCTGCATGAGGCTCTGCGTCGAGCTGAGCTGCTGCAGCGTCTCGGTGGCGGCGTGCTGCTCGCGCACGAGGTCGCGCTTCTCGATCTGGAGTGCGGAGATCTGGTACGCACCGTCAGCCAGCACGATGCTCATGAGCAGCTGTCCCAGGAGGATGGCGCCGATGCCCGCGATGGCGACAATCGCCCCGTAGATGCGCGGACGAGCCCGCTTCTGGGCGCGCGTGGGGGCGATGTCGAGGTGGCGCCGGGGCGTCGGCTCGGATGCAGGTGCGGGAAGAAGCAGAGCCTCTGCTGCGGCGGTCATGCGCTTTCCTTGATTCGTTCGGCAGCGCGCAGGCGCACGGGGGCGGATCGGGGGTTCCGGGCGCGCTCGTCGTCGTCGGCGAGCTCGGCGCCGCGCACGAGGAGCTTGAGCTCAGGGGCGTGCTCGGGCAGCTCCACGGGCAGGCCCCGAGGAGCAGTCGACGTGGAGCGGGCCTGCAGGACGCGCTTCACGATGCGGTCCTCGAGCGACTGGTAGGACATGACGACGATGCGTCCTCCCACGTGAAGGGCGTCGACGGCGGCGGGAATGGCCCGCTCGAGCACGGCGAGCTCCTGGTTCACCTCGATGCGGAGAGCCTGGAAGACGCGCTTGGACTGGTGGCCCGCGCGCCGGGCCGCCGCCGGCGTGGCGGCATCGATGATCGCCACGAGCTGGGCGGAGGTCTCGATGGGCGCCTGCTGGCGCGCTTCGACGATGCGCTTGGCGTAGCGCGGGGCGAGCTTCTCGTCGCCGTACTCCCAGAAGATGCGGCGGAGCGACGCCTCGTCGTACTCGGCGATGATCTGCCGAGCGGTGAGCGGCGCGGTGTCGTCCATGCGCATGTCGAGCGGGGCGTCCTGCGAGTACGAGAACCCGCGCTCAGCCTGGTCGAGCTGCATCGAGGAGACGCCGAGGTCGAAGAGGATCCCGTCGATGCCGTCGAATCCGAGCGAGTCGAGCGCGGCGGGCAGCTTGTCGTACACGGTGTGCACCGGGTGGAAGCGGTCCCCGAAGCGGGCGAGACGCTCGGACGCCAGCGCGAGCGCGTGGCGATCACGGTCGAGTCCGACGAGCTGGACCTCAGGGAAGCGCTCGAGGAGCGCCTCCGAGTGCCCGCCGAGGCCGAGCGTCGCGTCGACGACGACAGCGCCGGGGGCCTGGAGGGCGGGCGCGAGCAGCTCGATGCAGCGCTCGAGCATGACGGGGATGTGGAGCTGATCGTTCATGGCTTCGGGGGCGTGATCCCCGCGGATCCGATCCCCATCCGCCGCTTCCGGACACCGGGGAAGTGATGTCCGGGAGTGCGGCTGAGGGTCGCATCCGCGAGGTCAGAAGAGGCCCGCGATCACCTCCTCATCGGTGTCGGCGAAGTCGGCTTCGGTGGCTTCGTAGTAGGCGTTCCAGGCGGCGGTGTCCCAGATCTCGGCGCGGTTGCCCGTTCCGATGACGGTGAGCTCCCGGCCGAGGCCGGCATACTCGCGCAGCAGCGGCGGGATGGTGACCCGGTGCTGCTTGTCGGGGACTTCCTGGGCCGCGCCGCTCAGGAGCAGTCGGAGGAAGTCGCGGCCCTTCTTGCCGGTGACGGGCGCCTGCCGGGCGCGCTCGTGCAGTTCCGCGAACTCCTTCTCGCTGAATACGTAGATGCAGCGCTCCTGCCCGCGGGTCATGACCACGCCCTCCTCGAAGTCGTCCATGAACTTCGCGGGAAGGATGATCCGCCCTTTGTCGTCGAGCTTGGGCGCGAACGTACCGAGAAGCATGTTCGACCCCCTTCGCTCCGGCCAGGTCCAGGTATCCTCCACTTTACTCCACTTCCCACCACCAAACAACACATCTGGGCGACTTTCGGCCCCAAAATGCAAAAAGAGGCCCGTCATAACGGGCCTCGCAAGGGTGGAGGGAAGTGGAGGGAAAATGCCGGAATCCGGGCAGATCTGGCTCACTCAGGGAGGAACGCCCTCGCCCAGAGCCGAAAAAGGGCAGCAGAGACGATGAAAGCCGGCCCGAAGGCCGGCTTTCATCAGCTCGCGAGCGGCGCAGATCCGCCCGCGGAGATCAGCGGTGCACGCGGGGTCGCGCAGGCACCTGGAAGCGCAGAGGAGGAGCGAGGGCGAACACCGCGCCGCCGAACATGAGTCCGAAGCCGAGAACGCCGACGAGCGGCTGGCGCACGACGACGCCGAGAACGAGGAGGGCGATTCCGGCGAGCAGTCCCAGCGCGGCGATGATGAGCGCCGTCGCATTCGCGCGACCAGGAGTCACCCCGACCGTGGTGACGTCGTCGGCGTCGTTGTGGTAGAGGCTGCGCTCCATCTCATCGAGGAGGCGCTGCTCCTGTTCCGAAAGTGGCATGTCGTGCTCCTTAGACCCTCACCGAGGTGGGCCCCCTCGATATGTCGATTCTAGGCATGCCCGGCTGAGTAGGCTAGAGAAGTGGCTGGGAGTACGCGGTTAGTCGATCAGGTCGCTCGTCGGATCGATGACGCGCTCGATGCTCACGCGACGACGCTCGCGGAGATCTCCCCCGATCTGGCGCCGCTCGTCGACGAGGCTCGCGGTCTTCTGGCCGGCGGGAAGCGCTTCCGCGCCCTCTTCTGCTACTGGGGCTGGCGATCCGTCGCTGCGATCGCGGCGAATGAGGGACCGCTCCCCGATCTCGACTCCCCCGACCTGGATGTCGAGCTCCCTGCGATCGTGTCGGTGGCCGCGGCGCTCGAGCTGTTCCACGCAGCCGCGCTCGTTCACGACGACATCATCGACAGCTCCGACACACGGCGCGGCCGCCCGGCAGCGCACCGTGCGTTCGCGAACCTGCACAGCAGCCAGGGATGGGACGGCTCGCCGACGCGCTTCGGCACCTCCGCCGCCATCCTTCTGGGAGATCTTCTGCTGAGCTGGAGCGACGAGCTCTTCCAGGACGGCGTGGCGGCCCTCGCCGACCGCGACGCCGCAGCCGCCGCTCGCGCCGAGTTCGCGCGGATGCGCACCGAGGTCACGGTGGGCCAGTACCTCGACGTGCTCGAGGAGGACTCATGGCGCTCGCGCCCCGACAGCGAGGCGCTGCCCCGCGCCCACACCGTCATCGTCTACAAGTCGGCCAAGTACAGCATCGAGGCCCCGCTGCTGATCGGCGCGGCGATGGCGGGCGGCTCGCTCGCACAGCTCGCCGCCATGCGCGACTTCGGACTGCCTCTCGGGGTGGCCTTCCAGCTGCGCGATGACATGCTGGGCGTCTTCGGCGATCCCGTTGTGACCGGCAAGCCCTCGGGCGATGACCTGCGCGAGGGCAAGCGCACAGTGCTGATCGGGCTCGCCCGACAGAAGATGCCCCCCACGGCGGTCCGACTCTTCGACGAGCTCCTGGGCGATGCGTCGCTCGACGAGCCTCAGGTTCGGATGCTGCAGAACACCATCCGCGACAGCGGAGCGGCCGATCAGGTCGAGCGGATCATCGCGCACAATGCCCGCGTCGCGCGCGAGGCGCTCGAGGCGGCCCCCGTGGCGCCCTCCGCGAAGACCGCCCTGTCCGAGCTCGCCGACCGCGTCACGCGCCGCGAGGCCTGAGACCCCCGCTCCGCAGCTGCGGGCAGCGGAGACTCAGAAGGCGAGGGCCTGGGCGACCCGCCGCACCTCCGCTTTGCGTCCGCTGCGGAGCGCGTCGATGGGAGCTGCCCCCAGAGTGTCGTCGGTCTCGAGGAGCCAGCGCATGGCCTCCTCGTCGCTGAAGCGGTTGTCCGCGAGCAGCACGAGCGTGCCCTGAAGCCCCACGAGCGGCTCGCCGTCTTTCAGGAAGCTCGCCGGCACCTTGAGGACGCCGTCGACGCGAACCGCGAGGAGGTGGCGGTCTTCGATGAGTCGACGCACTCGGCTGGTCGTCTCGCCGATCTGCTCGGCGACGTCGGGGAGGGTGAGCCATTCGGCGGCGTTTTCGGTCACCCCTCCAGATTGCCACGGGGTGGGCCTCGCCTTGCGCGCATCCGAATGTTACGAACATGTGAACTCAAATCACATCAGCCACACTGATTGACACTGTTAAACATCTGTGACACGTTTATGACGGTTCATAGACACGCTCCAGGCCGGAGGGGAAGGCAGGACAGCGATGTTCGACGCTGGGAATTCGAGCGAGCGCGCTCGCGCGGTGTTCGCAGGGCTCACGCCCACCGTCGTCGCGGAGCCCGAGACGAACGGTTCACGCCTCGCGTCCAAGGGCATGATGGCGACCGTCCCGATCGTCCTCGCCGGTGCCCTCACCGTCACGGGCGCAATCGCGCCCACGCAGACCGCCTCCGCAGCAGACCGCAAGGCGAGCAAGCCCAAGGCGGCCCTCGGCAGCGCGGTGCGCACCGCCGTCGCGGCAACGGCCGTGAAGTCGGCGCCCGCGGTCCCCGCCACCTACACGGTCAAGGCGGGCGACACCGTCTCGTCGATCGCGGCGCGCCACGGACTCGCGACCGCGAGCGTCCTCGCCGCCAACGGCCTCGGATGGAAGTCGCTCATCTTCCCCGGTCAGGTGCTCAAGCTCACCAACGCCGCCGTCACCCCCACGCCGGCACCCGCGCCCGTCGCCAGCGCAGGCGGTCGCTACACGATCGTCAAGGGCGACACGATCAGCGGCATCGCCGCACGATTCGGGGTGAAGACCTCCGAGGTCCTCTCCGCGAACGGACTCTCGGCCTCGAGCATCATCTACCCCGGACAGACGATCGCCATCCCCGGCAGCACACTGCCCGCCGCGCCTGTGTCGTCGGTCACTCCCGCGCCCGCGCCCGCACCGGCACCGGCACCGGCACCGGCACCGGCACCCGCACCGGTCCCCGCGCCCGCACCGACCGGCAGCTCCTACGTCATCAAGTCCGGCGACACCGTCACGACCATCGCCGCGAAGTTCGGCGTGAGCGTCCAGGCGATCCTCGACGCCAACGGCCTCCAGCGCTCCAGCATCATCTACGCCGGGCGCACCCTCACCATCCCCGGCACGACACTCGCGACGACTCCGGTGTCCTCGGTGAACCCCGTCGAGGCGAATGATCCGCCCTCGACCCCGGTCGTCGGGCCTCCCACCGGCGCCTCCTACGTCATCGTCTCGGGCGACACCATCTCGTCGATCGCCGCGAAGTTCGGCACGAGCGTGCAGGCGATCCTCGACGCCAACGGCCTCCAGCGCACGAGCATCATCTACGCGGGCCGCACGCTCACGATCCCCGGCGTCGCGGCGATCCCCGGTTCCGACGGAATCACCCCCATGTCGAGCGAGATGCGCGCCAACGCGCAGATCATCGTGCAGATCGGACGCGACCTCGGCGTCCCGGAGCGCGGCATCATCATCGCCCTCGCGACCGCCATGCAGGAGTCGAGCCTCCGCAACATCAACTACGGCGACCGCGACTCTCTCGGCCTCTTCCAGCAGCGCCCGAGCACCGGATGGGGCACGCCCGAGCAGATCCTCGACGCAGCGCACGCCGCTCGCCTCTTCTACGGCGGCCCGCTCAACCCCAACAAGGGCATGACCCGCGGCCTCCTCGACATCCCCGGCTGGCAGTCGATGAGCCTCACGCAGGCGGCGCAGGCGGTGCAGATCTCCGCCTTCCCGAACGCCTACGCCAAGTGGGAGGCGAGCGCGACGGCATGGCTCGCGCAGCTGAGCTGACCGAGCAGCTCCCGGAGCCGGACGACTCCGCACCCGTGTCCCACCCAGGTTCGGCGCATCCGCCCTCCTACACTCGAAGGGTGACCACGAGCACCACAGATCCCCTGATCGGGCGCCTCATCGACGGCCGATACCAGGTGCGGTCGCGCATCGCCCGCGGCGGGATGGCCACGGTGTACCTCGCGACCGATCTGCGCCTCGAGCGTCGCGTCGCCGTCAAGGTGATGCACGGCCACCTCGCCGACGACAGCCAGTTCAAGCAGCGCTTCATCCAGGAGGCGCGCTCGGCGGCGCGTCTCGCGCACCCGAACGTCGTCAACGTCTTCGACCAGGGCCAGGACGGCGATTCCGCCTACCTCGTCATGGAGTACCTCTCCGGCATCACGCTGCGCGACCTCCTGCAGCAGCACGGTGCGCTCACGACCGAGCAGACACTCGACATCGCCGAGGCGGTTCTGGCGGGCCTCGCCGCGGCCCATCAGGCCGGGATCGTGCACCGCGACCTCAAGCCCGAGAACGTTCTCCTCGCCGACGACGGCCGCATCAAGATCGGCGACTTCGGTCTCGCGCGCGCAGCCTCCGCGAACACCGCAACCGGCGCCGCGCTGCTCGGCACGATCGCCTACCTCTCCCCCGAGCTCGTGACGCGCGGCATCGCCGACACCCGCAGCGACATCTACGCGGTCGGCATCATGATGTACGAGATGCTCACCGGCGAGCAGCCGTTCACCGGCGAGCAGCCGATGCAGATCGCGTACCAGCACGCCAACGACTCGGTTCCCCCGCCGTCGAACGCCAACCCACAGGTGCCTGCAGAGCTCGACGAGCTCGTCTTGTGGGCGACCGCTCGCGATCCTGAGGAGCGTCCGCGCGACGCGCGCGTCATGCTCGAGCAGGTGCGCGATACGGAGGCGCTCCTGTCGACGGCCCTCCCGACGAGCGCGACGGCGAGCCAGAAGACGATGGTGCTGCCCTCGCAGCAGAACACAGCCGAGACGCAGGTGCTCGGCGCCCGCCCCCTTGTGTCTCCCACGGCCGACACCGCCCCCGTGAGCCCCAACGCGGCGAAGCTCAGCGCGAACGCCGACGCGCGCCGCAAGCGCGGCTGGGTGGCGTTCATCCTGGTTCTCGTGCTCGCGATCGCCGCGGGCGGAACGGGCTGGTGGTTCGGGGCCGGCCCCGGCGCTCACGTCACCATCCCGAAGGACATCGTCGAGATGCAGCCGGATGCGGCGCGCGCACAGCTCGCCGAACTGGGCATCACGGTCGCGGACGGGTACGAGG
>JAEYUT010000090.1 GCA_023432305.1 Actinomycetes bacterium | reverse complement strand
CAACGGGGTGGCGCTCACACCCCGAGGCGTGTCAGCGCGGTCTCCAGGTTCGCGGCGAGCGCCGCCCGGTAGTCGATGAGCCACTCCCCGTCGAAGCCGCGCGGCACGATCTCGGTTGTGATGACGCTCGTGAACCACACCCGGTAGAAGAGGATGCGCTCGAGCTCCTCGGGCGCGAACACGTCGACCTGCGCGAGGCGCACATCCGGGTCGCCCGCGTTCATCGCGTCGCCTGTCACCACATCGAACAGCGGGTCGGCCCAGAGCGCCCGCTCGACGTCGATGATGCCGAGCAGCTCACCCGACTCCGGCACCACGAAGATGTTGCCCGGCCACGGATCCCCGTGCACGAGTCGCGGCTCGGTCACGGTGGCGAGGTTGTCGCGCACCGCCGCGAACGCGGCCCGGATGCGATCCTCGGGCAGCGGGACACCCGCGCGCCGCGCATCTGCGAGCACGCTCTCGACGATGCGCTCCACCGCCTCCGGCCACGTCGCGGCCCGCAGCGTCGCGGATGACGGATAGCCGAACTCCGTGCCCGCCTCGCTGTGCACGCGCGCCAGAAGCTCGCCGAGCTCGCGTGTGGTGCGCGCGTTCGCGTCGGCGCTCATGCCGGGCCCGGCGAGATCCCAGCGGGATCCTGCGAGCTTCGTCATCGCCAGCACATCCACGGGCAGGATCTCGCGGCTCGCATCCAGCAGCAGCAGGCGCGGGTAGGGCCAGCCGCGCTGCTCGGCGAGCTGCATCGCCATCGCCTCGGTGCGCAGCATCCGCTCCTCGTAGAGCAGCAGGCTCGGGGCGTCGTCGGGCGGTGCGATCTTGATGATCGCGGGGTCACGGCCCTCGAATGTCGCCTCCCAGACGGACGCGAACGTGCCCCCGTCGAGGCTCTCGAGCCCCGTGACCTCGCCGAGCGGCGCGAGCACGCGCGCCACCAGATCCGGGTCGGGCACCTGCATCGTCACGCCGCGATGCTAGCCGCCGCGCACCCCGGCCACCATGACAGCGCAGGTTCCGGTGCGCTTGACTGTGGCGATGCGACGTGTGCTGATCCTCGGTGGGACCGGATGGCTGGGGCGGGAGATCGCCCGCGCCCACCTGGCGCACGGCGCCGAGGTCACGTGCCTGGCGCGCGGTGAGTCCGGCGCCGTGCCCGAAGGTGCGCGGCTCGTGCGGGCCGATCGCACCCTGCCCGGCGCGTACGACGCCGTCGCGGGAGCGTGGGATGAGGTGGTCGAGATCGCCTACGATCACGACCTCGTCGCCTCCGCTCTCGACGCCCTCGCCGAGAGCGCCGAGCACTGGACGCTCATCTCGAGCGTCTCGGTGTACGCCCGCGCCGACGAACCGGGCGCCGACGAGACCGCCGAGCTCGTCGAGCCGAGCGATCTCACGCAGTACCCGGATGCGAAGGTCGCGGCCGAGCGCGCGACCGCCGAGCGTGTGGGCGACCGGCTCCTCATCGCCCGGCCAGGCCTCATCGTGGGCCCCGGCGACCCCACGGACCGCTTCGGATACTGGCCGGCCCGCCTGCAGCGCGGCGGGCGCGCCGTCGTGCCCACCGCCGCCGGACGCCACGTGCAGATCATCGACGTCGCCGACCTCGCCGCGTGGGTGGTCTCCGCTGCGCGCGCGGGGCTCACGGCAACCGTCAACGCCGTCGGCGAGATCCATCCGATGGAGCGCTTCTTCCCGATCGCTCAGCAGGTGACGGGGTTCGCGGGAGAGCTCGTGCCGGTCGACGACGGAACCCTCCACGACGCCACCATCGCGCCGTGGGCGGGCCCGCGATCCCTTCCCCTGTGGCTGCCCGCCGACCACTCCGGGTTCATGCAGCGATCCGGCCGCCGATTCCTCGAGACGGGCGGTGCGCTCACACCGCTCGCCGAGACGATCGAACGCGTCGCACAGGACGAACGCGCCCGAGGGATCGACCGCGACCGACGCGCCGGGCTCACCCGTGACGAGGAGCTCGAGGTGCTGCGGAGCGTCGCCGTCTGACGCCGGGACCGGGCGCGGTTCGCGTGCAGGCGGCCCGACTAGACTTGCCCACCGTGACCGACCGCACCCTCATCAAGAACCTCGCCGCCGCTCCCGCCGGAACCGTGACCGTCTCCGGATGGGTCGATACGGTGCGCGACCAGAAGAAGGTGCAGTTCGTCGTGCTGCGCGACGAGTCGGGTGCCGCCCAGCTCGTGCACCCCCGCACGGATGTCGACGAACCCGGCAGCGACCCCATCGCCACCACCATCTCCGGCCTCAGCACCGGCAGCTTCATCACCGTCACCGGCGAGCTCAAGCACGACGAGCGCGTCAAGCTCGGCGGCCTCGAGGTGAAGATCGAATCGATCGACGTCGCCTCGGCCGCCCTCGACTCCCCCATCGCCGATGACTCGTCAATCGACAAGCGCCTCGACTGGCGCTTCCTCGACCTGCGCCGCCCCGAGCAGAACCTCATCTTCCGCGTGCAGACCACGTTCCTGCACGCGCTGCGCACCTGGTGGGTCGAGAACGACTTCATCGAGATCCACACCCCCAAGCTCATGGCCTCCGCCTCCGAGAGCCGCGCCGAGCTGTTCGAGGT
>JAEYUT010000003.1 GCA_023432305.1 Actinomycetes bacterium | reverse complement strand
CCTCCGCGGTGCCGCGCACGACGGCGTCGGGCTGCGCCTCGGCGACGAGGCGCGCGACGAGGGCGGGGTCGTCGTCGAGACGGTATCGGATGCCGCTCGAGGGCACGTAGCGCGGCGAGCCGTCGATGAGGCCGAGGGTCGATTCGTTGTGCGCGGGCAGCACGCGCCGCATCGCGAGTTCGAGGAATTCGTCGACGCCTGTGGGGGCGGGGGTCTCTTCGTCGCCTGTCGCGATCGTCTGGAGTCCCGCGACGGTCGCGTCGAGGCGCTCGTCGATCTGGCTGAGCACCCGCTCGCGCTGGATGAGGTAGGCGGTGAGGCCCGCGGCGGCCATGCCGAGGGCGGCGACGAGCAGCATCGAGGCGAGGATGCGCACCCGAGCGGACCGCGCGAGCGCGCGGCCGGCCTGGGCGATGCGTGCGGCTGGGCTCAGCGTCGCCCCTGCCTGCCGAAGAGGGGGCCGGCGATGAGTCCGCCGAGGAGTCCGCCGATGAGGGGCGCGAGGATGACCGCCCACACCTGACCGAGCACCTCGCCTCCGCCGAGGAGTGCGGGCGCGAGCGCCCTGACGGGGTTGAGCGACGCGTTGCTGATGGGGATCATCACCATGTGCAGCATCGAGAGGCCGAGGCCGATCGACAGCGCTGCGAGGCCGATGTCGCCGGTGCGGGGCGCTGTCGCCCCGAGGATGGCGAGCACGAACAGCATCGTCGCGACGATCTCGGCGACGAACACCGCGCCGAGGGTGAAGCCGAGGGGGGAGTGTGCGTCGTAGCCGTTGGAGACGGCGGCGAAATCGAGGCTGATGTCGCCGAGCACGCCGAAGAGGCCCAGGGTGAGGGCGGCGAGGATACCGCCCACGAGCTGACCGCCCCAGTAGGGGAGCACATCCGACCACGGTGTGCGCCGCGCGATCGCCGCGCCGAGCGTGACGGCGGGGTTGAAGTGGCCTCCGGAGATGGCTCCGACGGCGACGATGCCGATGAAGACGGCGATGCCGATCGCGAGTGCGACGGGGAGCGCTCCGCCGTTGTCGGGAGTGAAGAGCAGTGCCGAGCCGAGCACGCTGAACACGAGCAGATAGGTGCCGAAGGCTTCGGCGGCGACTCGTCGGGAAAGTGCTTCTCGGGGGGCTTCGTCGTTCACGGTCTCATCCCTTCGTCGCGATGTGCGGACGCGGTCAGAGTACCCCCGTTCGGGGGGTTCGGGCGAGGGGTGGTCGAGATGCTTTTTTGAGCCATTCACGATAAGATGGCTGAGATGTCCACGATCGAGTCACCTGCTGAGCGCCTCCGCGGCGCCGGTCTGCGTGTGACCGAGCCCCGCGTCGCCGTGCTCGACGCCGTGGACGCGAGCCCGCACGCCGACGCTGACAGCATCCAGCAGGCGCTCGCCCGGCGTCATCCGAAGCTCTCCGTGCAGTCCGTGCACAACGTGCTCCGCGACCTCACCCGCCATGCCCTGCTGCGCCGCATCGAGCCCGCAGACTCGCCCGCCCTCTACGAATCGCGCGTCGGCGACAACCACCACCACCTCGTGTGCCGCGGCTGCGGTGCCGTGCGCGATGTGCCCTGCGTCACCGGGCACGCTCCCTGTCTCGAGCCGTCGGATGCCGGCGGATTCGACATCGACCTCGCCGAAGTCGTGTTCTGGGGCGTGTGCCCCGCATGTCGCGACGCCGGATACCAGCCCGCCTATCCAGCCGAATCACCCAGGAGAAACCATGACTGACGTCACCGACCACGAGTCGCCGATCATCGCCGACGGGCCCGAGGCCCCCGTCGACAGCTGCCCTGTCGTCCACGGCGGCACGCAGCCCCACCCCACGCAGGGATCGCAGAACCAGCAGTGGTGGCCGAACCGCCTGAACCTCAAGATCCTCGCCAAGAACCCCGCCGTCGCCAACCCGCTCGGCGAGGAGTTCGACTACGCGAAGGCGTTCCTCGGGCTCGACCTCGCGGCCGTCAAGGCCGACATCGCCGACGTCCTCACCACGAGCCAGGACTGGTGGCCCGCCGACTTCGGCAACTACGGCCCCTTCATCATCCGCATGGCGTGGCACTCGGCCGGAACCTACCGCGTGGGTGACGGACGCGGCGGTGCGGGCGCCGGACAGCAGCGCTTCGCCCCGCTGAACTCGTGGCCCGACAACGTCAACCTCGACAAGGCCCGTCGCCTGCTGTGGCCCGTCAAGAAGAAGTACGGCCAGGCCATCTCGTGGGCCGACCTCATGATCCTCGCCGGCAACGTCGCGCTCGAGCAGATGGGCTTCCAGACCTTCGGCTTCGCCGGTGGTCGCGCTGACGTGTGGGAGCCCGAGGACGACGTGTACTGGGGCCCCGAGACCGAGTGGCTCGCGGGCGACCGCACCAACGACGACGAGCTCGACAACCCGCTCGCCGCCGTGCAGATGGGTCTCATCTACGTGAACCCCGAGGGCCCGGCCGGAAACCCCGACCCGATCGCCTCGGCGAAGGACATCCGCGAGACCTTCGCGCGCATGGGCATGAACGACGAGGAGACCGTGGCGCTCATCGCCGGCGGCCACACCTTCGGCAAGACCCACGGTGCCGGCCCCGCCGACCACGTGGGCGACGACCCCGAGGCCGCGGCCATCGAAGAGCAGGGCCTCGGCTGGAAGTCCAGCTTCGGCACCGGCAAGGGCGACGACACCATCACCTCGGGCCTCGAGGTCACCTGGACCTACCACCCCACGCGCTGGGACAACGAGTTCTTCCACATCCTCTACGCCTACGAGTGGGAGCTCATGGAGAGCCCCGCGGGTGCCAAGCAGTGGCGTCCCGTGAACGGCGGCGGCGCCGACATGGTTCCGCTTGCTCACTCGGACGGCAAGCGCGAGCCGCGCATGCTCACGAGCGACCTGGCCCTTCGCTTCGACCCCGAGTACGACAAGATCTCGCGCCGCTTCAAGGACGACCTCGACGCCCTGTCGGATGCGTTCGCGCGCGCCTGGTTCAAGCTCACCCACCGCGACATGGGACCGCTTGCTCGCTACCTCGGCCCCGAGGTTCCGAGCGAGGTGCTCATCTGGCAGGACCCGCTGCCTGCGGTCGACCACGAGCTCGTGGGCGCGGGGGAGATCGCCGACCTCAAGAACCGCATCCGCGAGTCCGGCCTCACGGTCGCGCAGCTCGTCTCGACCGCCTGGGCGTCGGCTTCGACGTTCCGCGGCGGTGACAAGCGCGGCGGCGCCAACGGCGCCCGCATCCGCCTCGAGCCGCAGAAGAGCTGGGAGGTCAACAACCCCGCTCAGCTCGCCACCGTGCTGGAGACGCTCGAGGGCATCCAGGCGGCGTTCAACGCCGCGCAGACCGGGAACGTGCGCGTGTCGCTCGCCGACCTCATCGTGCTCGCGGGCGGCGTGGGCGTCGAGCTCGCCGCAGCGCAGGCGGGACGCACCATCGAGGTGCCGTTCACGCCGGGCCGCACCGACGCCTCGCAGGAGCAGACCGATGTCGAATCGTTCTCGCACCTCGAGCCGAAGACCGACGGCTTCCGCAACTACGCAGGACGCGGCTACCGCATGCCGGCCGAGTACCTGCTGCTCGACCGCGCGAACCTGCTCACCCTGTCGGCGCCCGAGATGACGGTGCTCGTCGGCGGTCTCCGTGTGCTCGGCGCCAACTGGGACGGCTCGAAGCTCGGCGTCTTCACCGACACCCCCGGCCAGCTCGACAACTCGTTCTTCGTGAACCTGCTCGAGCTCGGCACCGAGTGGGCCCCGCTCGACCCCGGTTCGCACGCCTTCCAGGGCACCACGGCCGCCGGCCGCACCTGGATCGGCACCCGCAACGACCTCGTGTTCGGCTCGAACTCGGAGCTCCGCGCGATCGCCGAGGTGTACGCGAGCGACGACGCGCGCGACAAGTTCGTCGCCGACTTCGTCTCCGCGTGGGTCAAGGTCATGGAGCTCGACCGCTTCGACCTGAAGAAGTAGGTCCCGCACCGAGAAGGCGGCGGGTCGGCTGATGTCGGCCCGCCGCCTTCGGCGTTGTGGGGTGCGCTGACGGCGGATCCGCTACAGGCGCCCCGCCGCTTTGAGCGCGAGATAGTGGTCGGCGAGGGCCGGCGGCAGGTCGAGCGGGGCGGCTGTCACGACGTCGCCGCCGAGGCGCCGGATGGCGGACGCGACGCGCGCGGTGTCGAGGAGCGCGCGCTCAGCCGAGGCGGCGCGATACACCTCGTCGCTCGTGCTGCGCTGGGTCGTGGCGGCCAGCACATCCGGGTCGCTCACCGATGCGACCACAACGGTGTGCCGCCTCGTGAGCTCGGGGAGGATGGCGAGCAGCGGCTTCGCGCCACCTGGGGCATCGATCGAGGTGAGGATGACCACCAGGGCCCGGTGCGGGGTGATGGAGCGCACGAGTCCGGGGAGCCCGTGCCAGTCCGGTTCGATGAGCTCCGGCTCGATCGGCGCGAGGGCGTCGACCATCTTCGTGAGCAGCTGCGCGCCGGTGGCGCCCTGCACGCGGGCGCGCACGCGGCGGTCGTAGACCGCGAGGTCGACGCGGTCGCCCGCACGGGTCGCGAGCGCCGCAAGCAGCAGGCTCGCCTCGAACGCGGTGTCGAGCCTGGTCTCGTTCGCGATGCGCGCCGCCGACGTGCGGCCCGCATCCACCACGAGCACGATGCGCCGGTCGCGCTCCGGGCGCCAGGTGCGCACCACGAGCTTCGCGCCTGCGCCCGCCGGGTCGCGGCGGCGAGCGGTCGCACGCCAGTCGATCGAGCGCACATCGTCACCGCGCACGTATTCGCGCAGACTGTCGAACTCGGTCCCCTGCCCCCGGATCATGAGACTCGTGCGGCCGTCGAGCTCCCGCAGGCGCGCGATCCGCGACGGCAGATGACGCCGCGAGTGGAAGGGCGGGAGCACCCGGATCGCTCCCTGTGCGGTGAGCGTGCGTTGACGCGCCACCAGGTGCATCGGGCCCCAGGAGCACACCGTCACGCCCGCGGCCCGCAGCTCCCCGCGACGCACGGGGGTGAGCGTCGTCACCAGGCGACGGCGCTCGCCCGGGGGAATCGTGACGTTCTGCCGCGTGGGGGATGCGCCCGCCGACGGCTGCCACGCATCGCGCACGAGGGCGCGCACGGTGCGCGGCGCGGTGTTGGTGAGCAGCAGCTCCGTCTCCACCCGCTCGCCGAGCCGCGTGCGCTCGGGCACCTCGCGTCGCGCGCGCACGGCGCCCGGCGACCCCGCGAGCACCGCATCCGCGACGCCGAGCACCAGCAGGAACCCGAGCCACGCGCCCAGTCCCGTCCAGCCGCCGAGCACGACCACGGGAACGGCACCCAGTGCGAGCACCGCCACGAACCAGCCCGAGATCGCCATCGGATCAGATGGGCACGCGGACCTGCTGGATGACGGCGCGCAGCACCGCATCCGGTCCGACGCCTTCGAGTTCCGCCTCGGGTCGCAGCTGCACGCGGTGCCGAAGCACCGGCAGCGCCATCGCCTGAATGTGGTCGGGGGTCACGCCCGGCGCGCCCGACAGCCACGCCCAGGCTCGCGAGGCGGCGAGAAGCGCCGTGGTTCCGCGGGGGCTCACCCCGAGCCGCACCGACGGGCTCTGGCGTGTGCCGCGCGCGAGGTCGACCGCGTAGCCGAGCACGTCCGGGCTCACCGGCATCCGCGCCACATCCGCGCGTGCTGCGGTGAGCGTCTCCGCGTCGAGCACGGGCGTCACGCCCGCCGCCGCGAGGTCGCGCGGGTCGAAGCCCGCCGCGTGGCGCGCGAGCACCTCCACCTCGGCGTCGCGCGGGGGCAGATCGAGCACGAGCTTCAGCAGGAAGCGGTCCAGCTGCGCCTCGGGCAGCGTGTAGGTGCCCTCGTATTCGATCGGGTTCTGCGTCGCGGCGACGAGGAACGGCGACGGCAGCCTGCGGGTCACGCCGTCAGCCGAGACCTGGCGCTCCTCCATCGCCTCGAGCAGCGCCGACTGGGTCTTGGGGGGTGTGCGGTTGATCTCGTCCGCGAGCAGGATGTTGGTGAACACCGGCCCCGCCCGGAACGAGAACTGCGCGGTCCGG